>CAYRBS010000259.1:0-3858 GCA_964422335.1 uncultured Mariniphaga sp.
TTGCAGTCATTTGAATTGGTTGAATGGCTAAAATTAAAAAAATCAGTAGCAACTGAAAAGCTAAAACTTAGAAATTGTTAATTCAGTAACAAATAAATTTTTTCAGAAAAAAAAGCCCCGGCAAATACCGGAGCTTTCATTTTGTGCAGAAGTTTAAAAAAATAATTTTAAACTGATATATAGTTCTCAACAAGGAGATATTGCCTTAATTCAAAAAACCTGAGATGCCGATATCCAATTCAACGTTTGAATTGGCTGAAACGGAAATGTCGGTTAACATCAAGCCATTTATCGCACTGCTTGCGTCTAACATGCCTTTAAATTCAAATTTATTACTTGTTGAGCTTTTCCCGTAAGAAGCCACATGCACTTCGTAATCGCCTTCTTCGAGGAAGCTTAGTGTATAATTTCCGTCGGATTCAACTTTTGCACTGGTAACCGCATTCGCAAACAGTACATTGCTTTCACCACTTCCGGAACTTTCTGAAGATGCTTCAAATTCCCCTTTGGGATAAACAAAGATGTACGTTTCTTCATCATCGGAACTAAATGAATTGCTGACACTTCCTGAAATTTCGCCACTGGCTTCTTCGTTCACTATCCGCACTGAATTATTTAGTTCGGCAGTGGTTACAAAAGTGTAATCGTTACCTTCTGATTCTTCATCCCGAACAATGGTTTTGCGTAAATCGAAATCGATTACCAGCGAGGTTTCCATTCCGGATGTTACATCAAATGTTTTCGAGAAGTTGATTTCACTTTCCGACTCTGCACCGGCATAAAGCTCGTGTTTTGCATTGTCTTCGGTGAGAACATAACAACCGGGTGAATTGCCCGATTCATCGGTTTCGCTGTCGAGCACCAGTGTAACAGAATTGTAAGCTTTTGCTTCAATTTCTTCGTTTACCAGCAACTTGGCTTCTCCGTTCTGGTAGGCAGAAATTTCAATGGTTTGACTGGTAAATCCTTCAACAGATTCCCCGTCTATTTTTACATCCGATACCGTTATAAAAGTTCCCTGGATATTTGCGTCATCGGATGGTGCATCGGTAATTTTTACTGATACCTGTCCTTTTTCCACCTCCGGTCCGTCGTCTTTCGAACATTGAACGAACAGAAATGCTGAAAACAAGACCATCATTGTAATAATTAAATTTCTCTTTTTCATCGTTTTCCTTTTTTTATTTAGGTTAAAAATTATTATTTAACTTCTATCACTGCATATTTTGTTAATTTCCAGAATTCACCGGGGTCTTCTATTTCAAGGTATGCAACCAGATCATCTTCGTAAACGAAACGGTAAGAGCTGTCGGAATGTTCAGTAATAACCTCTGCTTTTTTTGTATATAGCGGAATGGTTTGGGTACTTCTGATGTCGAGCTCGGTAAAGTATTCCTCATTAATATCATTGTTGAGGGTTTTATTACTTCCCAATATTCCCAGAATGCCGCCATCGCGTGTAAGCACGCCATTTTCTTTCAATTCCTTAAATGTACCGAAGGCCCAGTAGCCTTTGTGCATTTCATGATCCATTTGTTCAATTTTCTGAGATGATTTCATGATGGAATCGTTCATGGTGCTGATTGTATCGCTTTTTTCCATGTTTTCACTTTCAAGCCGGGTAACCTGCACATCCATTTCTGCAATTTGGTTGTCGCGTTCTTCCAGTTCTTGCTGAAGCTGCACAACCACCTGGTTTTGTTCCTCCAGTTCTTTTGAAATCTGGGCAATTCTGTTTTTGAAGGAGTTGATTTCCACATTCGATGAGGCTAGTTGGTCATTTAATTCCTCTATTTTCTTTTCGCTTTCTTCAAGCATGGTGTTCATCAGTGCAATATCCTCAACAATTGTTTCCTCCCGGTCGGTATCGCCTTCCTGTTGGTCAAGCTCTAACTGGCCCCTTTTTTCTTTAATGAAAGTGAGGTTTTGCTCAATTTCGGTAATGGTGCCGTCGAGTTCGTTAATGACGGAATCCCTTGTTTCTATCATCGAATCAAGGTTTGTTTTTTCCAGGTGGAGTTCACTGATTCTTGCATCTTTGTTCAACAGAATAATAAACCCGGTAATGACAATAATTAGAATTATTGCCCCGGTTATAATATTCCTCAGGAATGATTTTTCCCATTTTTTAGAGGATTTCTCCTCATTTAAACCTTTTTTTTCCATGGTTTTTCCTCCCAAAAATTAGTTTAACATTTTTTCCGGCTATTTGTTTTTGCCGGAGTTAACAGGAGGTGCGCAATCGGGGTGCCAAAGCAAAATATGAAGTTAATGATTTGATTATTAAGATGATATGAATAAGTAAGGCGTTTTTCATATCTATCTATTTGATAAGATATTATCAAATAGATAAGCGGAAAAGGGGGAGTTTCAGGAAAAGAGGGATGCGTTTAACGGGCCTCCTTCATCATGCGATAAACGGTTGCCACCCCAATTCCCAGTTTTTGGGCTACCCGCGAAGGGTTGTTGTCATATTTTTCAAGGTATTTTTTCACAATTTTAATATTGTATTCCCTGAGTGTCATTTCGTTTTCAGTAATATCGGGAAAGAGCGCCTGGTTTTCAAGTATAATGTTTTCGCCGGTTATTTTTTCATCTTCAGCCAGGGTAATGGCCAGTTCCATCATCGATTTTAATTCCCTGATATTTCCGGGGAAACTATATGAAAGCAATTTATCTACCGCCGATTTTGAAAGGGATTTGGCCGGCAACCCGTTTTCGTTACAAAATTCGGTTATAAAATGTTTGGCCAGTACAATAATATCGTTTCCCCGGTCGCGTAACGGGGGAAGTTCAATATGCAGGCCGTAGAGGCGGTAATAGAGGTCCTGGCGGAATTCATTTTTTAAGACCAGTTCCTGGAGGTTTTGGTTGGTGGCAACAATAATCCGGCAGTTGGTTTTTACCGGGTTATTGCTTCCAATTCGCACAATTTCTTTTTCCTGGAGCGCCCGCAGTAACTTTGCCTGGAGAGAAATGTCCATCTCGGCTATTTCATCTAAAAAAAGGGTCCCTTCGCTGGCTTCCTCAAATTTGCCAATTCGCCGTGAGTTGGCTCCGGTAAAAGCTCCTTTTTCAAATCCAAAAAGTTCGCTTTCCGTTAATTCGCGCGGAATGGCTGCCATATTCAGGGCAACAAATGGCTTGTCGGAACGGGTTGAGTTGTAGTGGATGGCTTTGGCAACCAGTTCTTTTCCGGTGCCCGTTTCCCCGCTTATGGAAACCGTAATATTGGTGCGGGTGGCTTTTTCAATGAGGCTGAAAATTTTTTGGGTTGCCTGGCTGTTGCCAATGATGGTTTTTGTGTAGCTGTATTTTTTCCTGACTTCGCTGCGAAGCGAAACAACTTCCCTTTTTAAGCGGATACCTTTCCGGATGTTTTGAACGGTATTCAAAAGCCGCTCGCGGATGTCTTTCGATTTGACAATATAGTCGTATGCTCCGTATTTCAGCAGTTCTACAACTACTTCAATTTCATTTTGCTCCGAAATCAGAATTACCTGGATGTCTTCGTTGGCAGCTTTTATTTTTTTCAGCATTTCCAGGCCTTTAATGTCGGGTAACCGATAGTCGAGGGTAATTAAATCGGGTGCTTTATGAAGGTTATCGAGGCACTCTTTTCCGGTAGTAAACGATTCAATATCGTAATCGGGGTTTAGGGAAAGGTTATGAACCAAAAGCCTGTTGTACCATTCATCGTCTTCTACTACAAATATCTTAAAAGGTTTTCCGTCCATTGTTGCTGGTTTAAAATGACGCTTGCTGTTTTTTTATTATGAATGCTGAAAGTTAATTATTTTTTTCACTCTCCCGGATAAGGGTTAACTATGTTTTTCTTCCCGGGTTTTTAAAAAATGG
>CAYRBS010000260.1:0-3804 GCA_964422335.1 uncultured Mariniphaga sp.
GTAATTAAAAGGGTAGGGTTGGAGGGATTGTCTTCGATTTTCTTCCGAAGCTGGGCCACAAAAACCCTTAAATACTGGGTTTGTTCAATGTACCCATAGCCCCACACTTCTTTAAGAATATACTGATGGGTAAGTACGCGACCGCTGTTTTTTGCCAACAACTGGAGCAATGAAAACTCAGTGGCGGTGAGTTTTACTATTTCGTTGTTTTTCCGTACAACATGGTTCACCAAATCTATGTTTAAAGTGCCAAAAGTCAGCCCGGAAGAGTCGGACCCGTCATTTTCCGGCCGTAATGAAACTCTTATTCGCGCCAGTAATTCTCCCGATCGAAATGGTTTGGCGAGAAAGTCGTTTGCCCCATTATCCAGCGCTTTTATAACTTCGTCCTCTGAGTCGCGTACCGAAAGAATAATGATGGGTTTCTGGTACCATTCCCTTAGTTTTTTAAGAATTTCCTGACCGTCGATATCCGGCAAACTCAAATCGAGCAAAATAAGCGATGGATGTTGTGTGGCAGTATCCACCAAACCTTCTTTTCCGTTGGCGGAAAGTATAACTTTATATCCGTTTGCAGATAATGTAATTTCGAGTAACCTGCGAATCTGCTTTTCATCATCAATTACCAGTATTGTTTCATTTTTCTTCATAGTCTTGTTCCTGTAGGCTTTTAATATCCGGAATTTCAGTCGGAATTTTTATGGAAAACCGGGCGCCTCCGTGTTTTTGATTTTCGATAGAAATGGTTCCTCCGTGTGCTTCCACAAAACCTTTGGCAATGGACAGCCCCAGGCCTAAACCACCGGTTTTGTTTTCATCAACCCGGAAAAACTTTTTAAATACATTTTTCAGCTCATTTTCAGGAAAACCTGGCCCGTTGTCTGTGACCTCCATTATCATTTTTCTGTCAGTATAACCAATGGAAAGATTAATCTCGGAGGTAGGAGGTGCATACTGAGTAGTATTTATCAACAGGTTGTACAGAACCTGTTCCATCAGTCCAAAATCAATTTTTACCGGGGGCATGTCATGCTGGACGTTTATTTTCAGTGTAAATGGTTTCAACTCCTCCATCAGGTCGTCGGCCACTTTATTCACCAGGTCGTTTATGTCGTACCAGTCGAGGCGTGCAGATATGTGCCCGCTTTCGAGCCGTGAAATATTCAGTAGGTTTTCAATTAACCGGTTCAGCCTGAGCGATGCGGTAAAAATTTCGTTACTCAGTGCCGACTGCATGGATTCAGAATTGAAGGAATTCATCATGGAATCGGAAGCACCCATAATGGTGGCAATCGGAATGCGTAACTCATGCGAAATAGAATTAAACAAGGTTTTATACAATCGATCCGATTCATCCAAAAACCTTACCCGTTGGGCCATTTCGCCCAGGAATTCGCGTTCGAGTGCATTGGAAATCTGCACCAAAAAGGTATCCCAATAGGATTTTTGTTCGCCGGTAAATTCGTTATGCAGTTTCACGGCAACTACTCCCGGGCTAATCCGAGTACCGGTCAGGGGGAATATGGTTAAATCAATTCCCATGGTGTTGGGAGTAAAAGTGCCGGCTTTTTGCGAATGGTTAAAAACCCACTCAGCAACATTGTATTCTGTGGGTAAAAGCTTTTTTTCTTTTTGTAACCGGCTGGTATTATTCAGGATATTTTCTCCATTCTGAAGGATAAAAAAGGAATCAACCTGAAAGTGGTTTTTAATTTCCCGGACGGCCACCTTCAAAACTTCTTCCATCCCACTGGCTTTCGAAAGTTCTTTTGTTAGCTGAAACAGTGCGTTGGTGCGTTTTTCGCGGTCGCGTACCAGTTTTTCCTGCTTCCGGACCCTTGTTGTTAAAACCCCGTTAACCAGGGCGATGATAAAAAAGAGGCCAAAAATCAGGATATCCTCTGTTTTTTCAATATGAAAAGTGAATTGAGGCGGGATAAAAAAGAAGTTCCAGCAAATTGCACCCAGGGTAGAAGCCAGTAACACCGGCCCGGTTTCCATAAAAGTAGCCAGAATGGAAACTACAAACAACAGAATAAATGAAACTACATGATAGTTTTGCGTATTGGCCAGCGGGGTGCAAAGCAGTGCTGTTCCTACTGTAATTACTACCGCAAGTACAAAATGATTATTTTTTTGCCCCTTTAGAATATTTGATTTTAGTTTCATTTCATCCTAACATAAAACCGGATAAATAAATAACCATCAAAAGTAATTATACCGACCGTTTAATGATTAATCTCTCCAGAAATTTCGTGTAAATAAAATCAATACCGTATAAATCTCCAACCGGCCCAAAACCATCAGTAACGACATAGTCAGCTTTGCCAATTCAGATAAATGTGCAAAGTTGGCAGCCGGACCTACAGTTCCAATGCCCGGACCTATTCCGGCCATTGCTGTGGCAGCCGAACTTGCCGCAGTTTTTCCGTCAAGCCCGGTTAACAGAAGTATAAAACATCCCGCCGCAAAAACAACCAGGTACATTGCCGGATAAGTTAATATTGTATTGTTGGTCGTTTCATTGATTATGTTGCCATTCAGTTTGATGGGAAATACGGCCTTGGGATGAGAAGACTCCCGGAAAAAACGCACTGTGTTTTTATAAACCATAAGGTGCCGGGCCATTTTTATGCCTCCTGCTGTAGAACCTGTACTTCCTCCCAAAAACATGGCAAAGAAAATGATTAACCATCCGTGCACCGGCCACTGTAAATAATCGGCGGTGGCATACCCCGTGCAGGTTACAATTGAAATTACCTGGAAAAACGACTCTCTGAATGACTCTTCAATATTTGTGGATGAATTGGTATATAAAATTGATGTTATAACTACCCCGATAAAGAACGTAAGCAGAAGGTAAAATCTCACTTCATCGTTTTCTTTTATTTTTTTGAATTTTCTTGTAAGAATATAATAATGAACAATAAAATTCATCCCGGACAATAACATAAAAACCATCACAACATATTGGATATAGGGCGAATATCCTCCGATGCTGGAATTTTTAGGCGAAAAACCTCCGGTTGCAATGGTACCAAAAGCATGGCAAACGCTTTCAAACAGGTTCATTCCCCCTGCCAGCAATAAAAGTGTTTCTGCAGCTGTGAGGAAGATGTAAATAAACAATAACCGTTGACCTACTGATTTTATCCGGGGTTGGATTTTATCCTGAAATGTTGATTCGAGGGTAAAGAGATGATATCCTCCTTCACGAAGAGAGGGCATAATCACAATGAACAAAACAATGATGCCAATTCCGCCAATCCAATGGGTTAAACTGCGCCAAAACAGGATGGATTTTGGAAGAGCCTCAATATCGGTTAATATGGATGAGCCTGTGGTAGTAAATCCTGAAACCGACTCAAAAAGCGCATTGGTAAACGACGGAATAGTGCCGGAAAAAATGTAAGGCAAACTACCGGCAATGCAGATGTAAATCCACGATATTGTAACTAAAAGGAATGCTTCTTTTTGCTGAATTGTATCATTTTTCTTCCATTTTCGGGTGGATAAATTCAGGCTCAAACCAACAATGGTTGCCAATAGTGCGGAATAAATAAAGGGCAGAATATTGTCTGAAAAAATAAGAGCCGTACCTGCTGAGACCAGCAATGCTGCCGAAAGAATAAATGAAATTCTGCTTATTACTTTTGTTATCAGTCCTGAGTAAATAATCTGATCCATTTCTGCACCGCTTTTTCTATTTTTAATTCCGATGCAAAGTTGGAGGCGATTTTATAAACACTTTGTAAAATATGGCGTGGAGATTATAAAGATTTTATAAAGATTCCTGAGATTGCT
>CAYRBS010000261.1:0-3784 GCA_964422335.1 uncultured Mariniphaga sp.
ACAGGAATATTCCTGGTTAAATATATTTTGCAAATCTGGTTAGATTTGTTTTTTGCGAAATCTGTACAATGAAGTGGTTATAACTGTTTTTGTACGGAAAAACGGTAAAACAAACCTTTCATTTTTGAATTTGTAATTGAAAAAAATTGTTGGATGAAAAAAAATTGCCTTTTTGTCGTATTCGTATTTTCAGGTTTAATTTTAATGGCGCAGGAATGGCCCGACTGGCGGGGCGAGAACCGGGATGGTAAGTGGAACGAAGACGGGGTAGTTGAACAGTTTGACCGGCCGGTTACTGAACCTGTCTGGTCCGTGCCCCTTAACCCCGGATATTCAGGCCCAACAGTTGCAGATGGAAGAGTGTATGTTACCGATCGAATTGAAAAACCCGAGCCATCCGAGCGCGTTCTCTGTTTTGATGCACAAACGGGAAAAGAAATCTGGGAACATGAATATGAATGCGTTTACGAAGGAGTTGGTTACCCTGCAGGCCCGCGTGCTTCGGTAGTTATTAATGAAGGAAAAGCATATTCGCTGGGTACCATGGGACACTTTTTTTGTTTCGATGCAAAAACGGGTGAAGTTATCTGGCAAAAAGACCTGGATGAAGAATATACGATAAATATGCCCATCTGGGGCATTGCATCCACCCCCCTGATTGTCGATGAGAAAATTATTGTCCACGTGAGTGGAAGCGACAATGCCTGTGTGGTGGCTTTCGATAAAAATACGGGAGAAGAAATATGGAGAAACCTCGATGACCGGGCCGGATATTCGGCTCCCGTTTTAATTGAAGGATACGGGGAAAGGGTTTTGGTAAACTGGACAGAACACAGTTTGTCGGGGTTAAATACGGAGACCGGTGAAATATTCTGGAGGATTCCCTGGAAAACCGGTTCGGGAATGAGCATATCAACCCCGGTTTTATACAACGATCATATTTTTGTAAGTGCATTTTACAGCGGTTCCCTGCTCGTTAATCTGGGAGATGATTACACAACTGCCGAAAAGGTGTGGCAACGGAGCGGCGAAAGCGAACGAAAAACGGATGCGCTGCATTGTGTAATAAATACACCGGTTATAATCGATGATTATATTTATGGCGTTGACAGTTACGGAGAATTGCGTTGCCTTGAATTTTCCACCGGAGACCGTATTTGGGAAGATCAAACAGCAGTTGATCACGGGCGCTGGGCAAACATTCATTTTATTGAAAAAGGAGATAAAATCTGGATGTTTAACGAGCATGGCGAATTAATCATTTCTGAATTGTCGCCTGCAGGATTTCACGAAATCAGCCGGACAAAAATCATTGAACCCACAAAAAAGCAGCTGCCCCGCGGAGTAACCTGGTCGCACCCTGCTTTTGCCAACCGTCATGTTTTTATACGAAACGATGAAGAAATGGTATGTATCGATTTTTCAGTAAATTAAAAAATTGAACCCTGTTCGTTAAGTTATTATTTCAAAACAACAGTTACATGGTATTTGCAAAATGCGACACGAAGTTTTTGCCTTCTCCCGTTTTATTTTGTACTTTTAAACGAACGTTTAAAAACTTAAAAATATGGATGGAAAAACAAAAGCTATTGTAGCGCATATTACCATTATCGGCTGGATTATCGCCCTGGTTATTAACAGTAACGATAAAGATGAATTTGCCAGCTATTACCTGCGGCAGTTGCTTGGAATATATCTGTTGGGGCTGGTTTTGTCATTTATTCCGGTTATTGGGTGGGTAGCCTCCATTGTTGTGATTGTTTTCTGGGTTTTGAGTTTGATTGGTTCAATCCAGGGTGAAAAGAAGGAAACCCCGTTTGTCGGGGAATATTTTCAGGATTGGTTTAAAGGATTGTAGGAATTGCAATAAAAAAAGACAGGTTCCCGCCTGCCTTTTTTATGATCACTCTTCTTTATTCCCGTTCTTTCGTTTGTCTCTGAATTTCTTAATCATGTGCATCCTGAATTCATTTTCCGCTTTGTATAATTTTAATACTTTTCCGGAAGGGAGGATATTCAGGAATTTTTCGTTGTAATCCACCATCAAATCGGCTTCTTTTTTCAGGCTGCCCGCATATTCACGGGTGAGCTGTTTTGTCCTGTTGTCCGACATGGATTCTTCTGCTTCCAACACCTTTTCTTCCATTTCGCGGCGAAACTTCTGGGCCTCCCAGCGTTCTTTTTCCAGCTGGTTGTAAACGGGCCAGAATTTTTGGGCTTCTTCGGGAGAAAGTTCCAGGTTTGATGTCAGAAAAGAAACCTTTTCCGAGCGGTATTTTTCCCACCGGTCTTTATGCTTTTTGTTGTTTGGCTGTGCGGTAACAGTGGCAACAAACAAGATGGTGAGCGAGAATGCAATTATTTTTTTCATGATATTTAATTTTCTGTTTGCAAATAAAGTTCATAGTCTGAAACATTGGTGCTTAGGTAACTTAGCAATTCTTCTTCGTTAAAATCTCTTTGAGCGGTTTCTTCGCTTAAAACAGGTTCTTCTAAAATGGAAAAGAAAGTGTTTTCATCTATTTTTTCAAAAAATGTGATGTACGTATCTTCTTCATCTACCACTTCTTCTATAGCTGTATTTGTTTTGGCCAGGTAATCGGGCAAAAAGGTACTCAGGGGCCAGTAAACCAGCATAACAATGAGTAAAAAGCTGGCTGCTAAACCAATGGCTGGCTTAAGGAACCGAATGGTTCGGCTCTGTTGGTGCGGAAGAACCTCTTTTTCTGCATCCAGCCTGTTTTGAAGCCGGGCAGAAAAATCACCGAAATAGTTATCGGGAACCCCAAATGGGTGCTCCTTTTTTATTTTCGATAATTTGGGTGCGATTTTTTTAAGTTCATTCATTTCTTCCAAAATTTACATCTTTGACATTATAATTTGAAGATAGTTTAATCCTGTTCATTAGTCGTTGGTTGTGATAAATTCCTCAATTTTTTTTACTGCATGATGATACGAGGCTTTCAGTGCCCCCACCGATGTATCGAGTATTTTCGACATATCTTCGTATTTCATTTCATCAAAATATTTCATGTTAAAAACAATTCGCTGCTTTTTGGGCAATCGTAAAATGGCCTGCTGCAGGCGCATTTGTATTTCGTCTCCTTCAAACCACGGATCGGAAGTTAAGTTTTCCATCAAAATTTCGCTTACATCGTTGAGCGGGAGAAAACTCCTGCGTTTTTTTGAATTTAAAAAAGTAATGGATTCGTTGGTGGCAATGCGGTAAAGCCAGGTGTAAAGCGACGACTCTTCGCGGAACCTGCTGATGCCTTTCCATGCTTTTACGAAGGTGTTCTGGAGCACATCGTCGGTATCGTCGTGGTTCAATACAATTTTTCGGATATGCCAGTACAACCGCTCCTGGTAAAGTTGAACCAAACGCTGAAAAGCAAGATCCCGGGTAGCATCCTGTTTTAGTTCGGCAATAAGTTCGCGGTTGGTGTTTTCCATATCCGTTTGTTTAACAGTAAGACCCGCATTTTCCCGAAAGGTTTAAGCGCCTTAAATTCTGAAACGGGCAGCCTTCAGCGAACAGCAAATGTAAGAATTGCTTTATCCCACGCAAAATTCGCGAAATTATAGAAATGTCAAATTCGCATAGTAAAGAATGGATGAATCTGAAACTATCAGGTATAAAATCAGATTGCTAAATAAATTTTAATACCAAAACCTTAAAAGATAGCATTCACAGGGTAGCCAACAACTTATAAACTTAGCGAAATTTGTGTGTATTTATTTTGCGGTTTTCGCGTGGAATATTTTATCAGCACCTCAAATTAAT
>CAYRBS010000262.1:0-3775 GCA_964422335.1 uncultured Mariniphaga sp.
CTGCCGGATTTATCCAAAGCCCGTGTTCTTCTGAGCATGGGCTTTTTGTTTGCTTGAATTTTTCTTGTTGAAATTGGTGAAAAGTTGAAAGTTTATAACTTCCATTCCTTTCCTTTTTTTAGTTTTGTCCCAGCTTATTAGTGTATGCGCAATAAAAATTTCATAATTATTTTGTTGGTAGTTTTTGTTATGCTGCCTGTTTGTGCAATTTCACAAACACAACCCGAATTAGGGACAGGACAAAGGCCGCAAAATGAACCGGTTGAAACGGAAGAGATTGAACCGGCCATTGAATTGTATCAACTGAAAGGATTTGGGGCTTTCCGTGATTCATCCAGATTGGATACATTGATCGATTATTTTCATGTTTATCACCCTGCTTTTGAAAATGCTGTAACCACTACTTATTTGGGTAATTACGGCAGTCCATATTTGAATAACAATTTTTTTAACCGCGATTCAAAAACAGATTTTTTCTTTCTGAAAACGAGGGAGGCCTATTTGCTGACACCCAATGATGTTAACTATTATAACACCCGGACACCCTATACACTCCTGGATTTTACACAAAGTGAACACCGTACACGTAAAAACGAAACACGTTTTAATGTGTTGCATTCCCAGAATATAAGTCCCTATTTTAATGTGACGTTTCGTTTCGATCAGGCCCGTTCTGCCGGGCAGTACAACAATCAGGATACAAAAAACAATTTTCTGACCCTGTATTCCAGTTACGACAAGGATCGGCTGAGTATTCACGGTGGATTTATCAGCAATCGTATTAATAATAACGAAAACGGCGGGCTGGCGGAAGATGAAAATTTACTCGAGGAGCCGGATACGGATTTCCTGGACGTTAACCTGACTTCTGTTCGCTCGGAGTTTGCAAGTACTTATTTCTACACCACGGGCGAATACCGGTTTGGAAGGTTTATTGAAACAGAGAATATTAATGTTCCTGAACCGGAAGAAGGGGAGGAGGAAATTGTCCCAATGAAATTTAAACCTTTTGCCGGGATTTTGTATTCATTCGAATACCAAAACCACCGCAGAGAATTTATTAATGAGGAAGATTCGACCAACACATTTTTTCCTGATAACTTTTACGGGCACGATTACCAGAACGACTCTGTCCGCTTCCGGATGATACGAAATATTGTTCAGCTTAAACAATATGAGAACCCCGACAGGAAGACAAGTTTCGGGAAACGCGCCTTTTTGGGACAGGAGTATGTAAAAACCTCATCACCGGGGCCACCCCCGGGAGCGAATAACCGGCAAACCAGGCGGTATTCAAATATTTATGCCGGCGGTGGTATTTTCAGGCAAACCGGAAGTTTTTGGAGATGGAATGCCGAAGGGAAAATTTATCTGCTGGGAAGAAATGTGGGACAAACGGAATTAACGGGAGTCATTTCCAAACCATTGGTGCTGCTTGGAGATTCACTGGCCAGTTTAAATATCAACGGGAAGATTGAAAACCTGGTGCCCGATTATTACCAGGAAGAGTTTAACTCGAACCATATCAGGTGGAAGAATGATTTGAAGATGGAACAGCGGATGACAGCTGCGGGTAGTTTTAAATTACCGGAAAGGAAACTTGAGCTTACCGCTAATTATGCTATCATCAATAACTTTATTTACAATGATACGCTTGGTATCCCCTCCCAGGATGGCGGACAGTTGCTGGTTTTATCCGCTTATGCCGATAAGGACTTCAATTACAGGGGGCTCCATTTCCGGACACGTTTGTTGTGGCAAAAGGCTTCGAACGAAAATATTTTGCACCTGCCTGATTTTTCGGCATACATTTCGGGCTACTTACAATTTGTGGTTTCTAAGGTATTGTTTACCCAGATAGGTTTCGATACCAGGTATAATACCCGTTTTTACGCTGATGCCTACAACCCCGCAACCGGGCTTTTTCATTTGCAAAATGATCAGAAATTCGGCGATTATCCTTATATTGACGTATATGCTAATTTACGACTGAAACGGACGAAGCTATTTTTTAAAATGATGAATGTGGGCACCGAATTTCTGAATAAAGAGTATTATACCACACCCGGATACCCCATGAACCGTATGACTTTCAGAATGGGGGTTGCATGGGAATTTTATGACTGATGGTTATTACAGGAACATATAAGTTGACTGTTAAAACTTTATTTATTTCCTTCTTATTTTTTTCTTTTCTTTCGTGTGGCGACAAAAAAAAAGAAGAAGATATGGAGGAGGCTGGTTTGCGCGAAATGAACGATTTGCAGCGAATTACGGAAACCGGCATATTGAAAGTCGTTGTCGATTACAACTCAATCAATTATTTTGTTTACAGGGGCAGGCCCATGGGATACCAGTATGAATTAATCCAGGCGCTGTGCGAAGATTTGCAGGTGAAACCCGAAATTTCAGTCAGTAACAGCATGGCAGAAACATTTGAAGGGCTTAACAACGGGCGGTTCGATTTGGTTGCAAAAAACCTGACGGTTACGCGTGCCCGGAGCCTGGAGGTTGATTTTACTGAACCCTTGAAACATTCACGGCATGTGTTGGTGCAGCGAAAACCTTCAGGCGCTTCTTCTGATTCAACCTACCTGGGTTCTACCCTCGATTTGGCCGGGAAAAAAATTCATGTTCAGCAAAATTCATCCTATTACCGCAGGCTGGTTTATCTTTCAGAAGAAATTGGACAGCCCATTGAAATTGTGGAGGATTCTGTTTACGGGGTGGAACAATTGGTAACGCGCGTGGCCAATGGTGAAATTGACTATACCGTATGCGATGAAAATGTGGCATTGCTTAACCAGAAATATTATCCCAACCTCGACGTTTCCCTGAAAATCAGTTTTCCGCAGAACATAGCCTGGGCCGTACGAAAAGGGGCTTCCGAATGGAAGGAATACCTCGACCGATGGATCTCAAAATACAAACAAACCAACGAGTATCGACAGATTTATCACCAGTATTTTGTCAGTCCCCGCAGTGCGTTGCGGATGGGAAGTGATTTTCACAGTATATCGGGAGGGAAGATTTCGAGGTACGATGAGATAGTTAAAGAGCTGGCGGCAAAACATGGTTGGGACTGGCGCCTGGTTTCGTCGATAATGTATGTTGAATCGCGTTTTAATCCCGAGGCCGAATCCTGGGGCGGAGCACGCGGTCTCATGCAGCTAATGCCCGGCACAGCCCAGGCTCTGGGAGTGGAAGACATCACCGATCCCCGGCAAAACATCGAGGGAGGTATTTTATTATTGAACTGGCTGGATGAACAGTTGAGCAGTAGTATTCCCGATTCGACCGAACGGATAAATTTTGTGTTGGCCTCTTATAATATTGGCCTTGGCCATGTTAAAGACGCACAGCGCCTGGCAAAAAAGTTTGGGAAAAACGAGCATGTGTGGGAGGGAAATGTGGATTTTTACCTGAAAAGCAAATCGTCGGAAAGATATTTTAAAGATCCGGTGGTACGTTGGGGATATAGCCGGGGTGAAGAGGCATTTAATTTTGTGGAACGGGTTACAGGCAATTACAAGCACTACCTGAATGTTATTCCTGCCGGATAGTATCCTCTTTGGGCGTTTTTTTCATAAAATGGAGTACGTCTTTTTTATTGAAGAATGTGGTAGCTCCCATTTTTGTGGTATTCAGGGCGCCGGCGGCGTTTCCAAAATTTAACGCTTCCTGCAGCGGTTTGCCATTTAAATAGTAATGGAGAAATCCTGCCGAAAATGCCATTCCCGAACCCACATTATCTTTCATCTCAATGGTGTATCCT
>CAYRBS010000263.1:0-3760 GCA_964422335.1 uncultured Mariniphaga sp.
TCCTCCTCCTCTTCTTCTTCCCAGTCAAATTTATCGCGGCGGATGATGTATTTCCGGTAATAAAAAGCAAGCACCACCCCCGAAACGGCCCCCCACAAATGCCCTTCCCACGAGATTTTCGGATCGATGGGAAAAACGCCCCAGATTAACCCGCCGTAAAGAAAAACCACCACTACCGACAGCGAAAGCAGCCGGACATCGTTCCGGATAACACCGCTCACAAAATGAAAAGCAGCCATCGCATAAACCACTCCGCTCGCCCCGATGTGCCATGCTTCGCGCCCGGCAAGCCAAACCGAAAGGCCCGACAAAAAATAGAGCAGGAAAAAAATATCGTACGAAATCCTCCGGTAAAAATAAATGAGGGCAAAAAACAGGATGAAAAAAGGAATGGAGTTGGACATAAGGTGATTGAACCCGGAATGGATAAACGGTGAAAACAAAATGCCGGGCAACCCTTCCCAGTGCAGCGGGTAAACACCCAGCCTGACAAAGCTCAGGGATGTTACATGTTCTATTAATTTAACCATCCAGAACAGGAGTACAAAAGCTGTGGGAAACACCAGGCTGTGGAAAAATATTCTTTTTTCCATTTTGGGATCCAGCTTTTTGGGATTGCTCGGATAGTAATTGAATAAACGCATAAATGATTACTTGGAGCTTTTTTCAATGAGCATTTTTATTAATTCCACAAACTGGTAAATTTCCGTTTCCGTTGTATCAAACGATGTCATCCAGCGCACTTCCGATTTTTTTTCGTTCCAGATATAGAAGAAAAATTCCTTTTGCAGCGGTTCAATCAACTCGGTTGGGATTTTGGCAAACACCCCGTTGGCTTCCACCGGCTCAATAATTTTTATTCCCGGTATTTTTGAAACTTCCGATTCCAGCAGTTTGGCCATTTTATTGGCATGGGTGGCTGTTTCTTTCCATAAATCATTTTCAAAATAGACCTGAAACTGTGCCCCCACAAACCGCATTTTTGAATAGAGTTGCATGCTTTGTTTCCGCAGGTATTTGGTGTGGGCGGTCAGCTCCGGGTTAAAAAACAGCACGGCTTCGCCCATCATCATGCCGTTTTTGGTGCCGCCGAACGAAAGCACATCCACGCCGCAGTCTTTGGTGAACGCTTTAAAATCCATGTTCAGCGAAACGGCCGCGTTGGCAATCCGGGCCCCGTCCATGTGCAGCAGCATGTTGTTTTGGTGCGCCAAATCGGCCAGCGCCCTGATTTCTTTGGGCTGGTAAACGGTTCCCATTTCAGTTACCTGCGAAATGGAGATAACCCGGGGTTGCGAGTGGTGCTCAAAATCGAACCCTTTCAGGTGGTGCCGGACCGATTCCGGGGTGAGTTTCCCGTTCACAGGCTCCACCGGAAGCAGCTTGCAGCCGGTGAACTTCTCCGGTGCACCGCATTCGTCTTCCTCGATGTGGGCCGTTTCTGTACAAATAATCGAATGAAAACTGCGGGTTACCGTTGAAAGTCCCAGTACATTGGCGCCTGTTCCGTTAAAAACAAAATATACCTGCGTGTCCTCCCCGAATCTTTCCCTGAAAATATCAATCGCTTTCTCCGTCCAGGGGTCATTTCCGTAGCCGGTTACGTGCCCCTGGTTGGCATCTTCCATTGCCCGGAAAATGCCAGGATGCACGCCCGCGTTATTGTCGCTTGCAAATCCTTTCTTCATAAAATGGAATATAAAAATTGTTTCGATTGTTTCCCGGAATCTTTGTACCTTCAACCGGGTTTTCATAATCGATGTAAAGAAAGAAAAAATCATACGTTTATAAAAATGGATAAATCGCTTTCACTTTCCGAAAAACTTTACTTGCTGGCTGTTCATCCGCAAAAGGGTGGAATCATTTATGCCGCCTCACAAAAACTCGATTTTGCTTTGCCGGGAGCTCTGTTTATGGAAATGATACTGGATAAAAAAATTGAAATTGAAAACAAGCGGATTAAAGTGGTTAATACTAAATCCAATGATCCCAGCCAGAATTATTTACTCCAAAAACTGAAAAAGGCCAAACGGCCCCGAAAAATTACCACGTGGATAAGCAAATTTCGATTATCGGTGAAACGAATTCGCCGGCAGATTAAAACAAGCCTTGTTCGAAAGGGAATGCTCAAACTGGAAGAAAAGCAGTTCCTGTTCTTTCACTGGAAAAAACCGGTTTTGCAGAATAAGCAGGCTGTTTATAAATTGCAGTCTGAAATTGAGAACCAGATTTTTCAGGGAACAACAAACGAGGAGAATATCATGCTGCTGGCGCTGATAAAACCTGCCGGATTACTAAAAAGAATTTTTCCGGACAGAGGTAAGCGCAAAATTGCAGACAAAAAACTGAAACAATTGATGGAAGGAAATCAGGTTTCGGAAGCTGTAAGTGCTGCTGTTGCCGCTGCACAGGCTGTGGCTGTTTCCGTGGCTGCATCATCGGTCGCGGTTACAGCAGGTGCATCCAGGTAATCAAAGAAATTATGAAGGGAAAAATTAATATTTTCTGGTTTCGTCGCGACTTACGTTTACACGATAACCACGCACTTTATCTGGCGTTGAAATCCGGCCATCCGGTTTTGCCCGTTTTTATTTTCGATACTGAAATTCTGAACAAACTGAGTTCAGGGCACGATGCCCGTGTGGTGTTTATTTATGCTGAAATTCAGAAAATTAAAGCGGAATTGGAAACGTTGGGGAGTTCACTGAAAATTTTTCATGCAAAACCATCTGATGCATTTCGGGAACTAACCACCGAATTTGAGATTGAAGCGGTTTTTACCAACAAAGATTATGAACCTTATGCACGCACCCGGGATAATGAAGTGGAAGCATTACTGAATTCAAAAGGCATTGATTTTAAGTTGTTTAAAGACCATGTTATTTTTGAAGAAAATGAAGTGCTGAAAGACGACGGCACTCCCTACACAATATTTACACCTTACAGCAAAAAGTGGAAACAAGTGCTGGGTGGCAATGAAATTCCGGCTTTCCCCTCAGAGAAAATGCAGGAGAACTTTTTAAAAACAAAACCATTCCCATTTCCTGAGCTGAAAGATTTGGGGTTTGAAAAAAGTTCTGTTGAAATCCCGCTCCCTGAAATTTCAGAAGAAATTATTCGGAATTACAGCAAAACCCGCAATCTTCCGGCCATTGACGGAACCACCCGGCTGGGTGTTCATCTGCGTTTCGGAACGGTCAGCATTCGTGAATTGACAAAAAAAGCCATAGAATGGTCGGAAACTTTTTTGAATGAACTCATCTGGCGTAATTTTTTCAGTACCATTTTGTGGCATTTTCCGCAGGTGGTTGACAAGGCTTTCAAACCGCAGTACGATTTTATACAGTGGCGCAACGATGAAAAAGAATTTGAACGCTGGTGCAACGGGGAAACCGGCTACCCGATGGTGGATGCCGGCATGCGCGAACTGAACGCAACCGGTTTTATGCACAACCGGGTACGGATGGTAACAGCCGGTTTTTTAACCAAACACCTGCTTATTGACTGGCGCTGGGGGGAAGCGTATTTTGCAGGAAAACTGCTCGACTACGAACTGGCCTCCAACAACGGCAACTGGCAGTGGGCGGCAGGCACCGGTTGCGATGCCGCACCTTATTTCCGGGTTTTCAACCCCGAAATCCAGCAGAAAAAGTTCGACCCCAAAGGAGAATACATCCGGAAATGGATTCCGGAAACGGGAACCAAAAAATACCCGCAACCCATGGTAGAGCATAAGTTTGCACGGGAAAGGGCATTGAAA
>CAYRBS010000264.1:0-3754 GCA_964422335.1 uncultured Mariniphaga sp.
TGTAATTTGCACTCGTTATTTTTTACCCATAGAAAAACGCTAAAAAATGGAATTATTCAGTGCAAGAAATGTAAACAAGGTATTTGCCACCACCCGGGCATTGACCAATGTGAGCATTTCGGTAAACGAACAAAGTATATTTGGTTTACTGGGCCCCAACGGCGCCGGAAAAACCACGCTCATACGTATTATCAATCAAATTACTGCACCCGATTCGGGTGAACTGCTGCTGGAAGGCCGGAAAATGCGCCAGGCAGATGTGGCACGCATTGGCTACCTGCCGGAAGAAAGGGGCTTGTACAAAAAAATGAAAGTGGGCGATCAGGCGGTTTACCTGGCCCAGCTAAAAGGGATGAACAAAAAAGAAGCCGTGCACAACCTGAAACAGTGGTTTGAAAGATTTGAAATGGCCGGCTGGTGGAACAAAAAAGTGGAAGAACTTTCAAAAGGGATGCAACAGAAAGTGCAGTTTGTTACTACGGTGGTGCATAAGCCCCGGCTGCTTATTTTCGATGAGCCTTTTAGCGGATTCGACCCCATTAACGCCAACCTGCTGAAAAAGGAAATACTCCAATTGCGCGATGACGGGGCAACCATCATTTTTTCTACGCACAACATGGGATCGGTGGAAGAACTTTGCGATCACATTGCCCTCATAAACAAATCGGTAAAAATTGTGGACGGGCCTACCCACGACATTCGCCAAAAATACAAGTCGAACATTTTCGAAATTAAATACAAAGGCAATTTCAAACAGGTGGACAGTGCCCTTGGAAGTCAGTATAAAATTATGGAACATACCGAAAGCGAAAAAGAAAACCGGTTGCGTGTACAACATTTAAACGGGGGATCGAACAACCAATTGCTGCAGACCATTATTCCTGCGGCAGAAGTGCTGGCTTTCGAAGAAATTATTCCCAGCATGAACGATGTTTTTATTAAAGCGGTTGAAGAAGACAAAAAATAAGAAACTACAATATGAAGACACTCCTGATTCTAAAACAAGAATATTTCAAACGGGTGAAGAAAAAATCGTTTATCATCCTCACTTTACTGGTACCGCTTTTATTTGTTGGCATGTTTGCGCTTATCATCCTGCTCTCAGTAAACGACGATAAACAGGAGCGAACCATTGCAGTGTACGACGAATCGACCCTTTTCCTGGACGAACTGAACCAGGATGGATACACCAGGTACCATTTTATCCCGAAAGAGAAATACAACGAGCTAAAAACGAACCTGCGGGGAAGTGAATTTTATGCACTTCTCTACATTCCCGAAAACATCTATTCAGCCAACAGCGCCCGGCTTATTTCCGAAAAACAGCTTCCGATGGAGTTGACAGAACAAGTGGAACGAAGGCTCAGCCAGTTTATTGAAAACGATAAACGACAGAAAATAATCGCCCGGTCGGGCATTTCCGACCTGGAAGAGCAACTGGAAAATGCACGCACATCGATTCAGCTTAACACCATAAAAGTTTCCGAAACAGGCCAGGTGAAAAAAAGCTCATCGGAAGTAGCATTTATTGCCAGTTATGCCATGGGGTTCATTATCTACTTTTTCGTTTTTATGTATGGCGCTATGGTTATGCGCAGTGTAATGGAAGAGAAGAAGAACCGCATTGTGGAAGTGATTATTTCATCGGTGAAACCTTTTCAGCTTATGGCCGGAAAAATAATTGGCACTGCACTGGTAGGACTTACGCAGGTTGCTATTTGGGTGGTTATCGGATTGATTTTACTGGTGGTAACCCAAAGTTTCTTCACCCCTGAAACCTCCCAGCAAATGGGACAAACCCTGATGGAATCGCGGCAACCCATGAACGATGCGATGAGTGAAGCAGCAGGGCAAAACCAGGTGGCAGAAATATTGGAAATGATTGGGAACCTGAACCTTCCGCTAATATTCTTCACCTTTATTTTTTATTTCCTGGGAGGTTACCTTATGTACAGTTCGCTGATGGGGGCCGTGGGCGCTGCTGTTGATAACGACGAAGATTCACAGCAAATGGTATTTCCCATCACTTTCCCGCTGATTCTTTCCATCATGCTTTTATTTCCCATTGCCAGAAATCCGGAGGGCCCGGTGGCTTTCTGGGGTTCAATGATCCCGTTCACCTCGCCGGTGGCTATGCTGGCGCGGATTCCTTATGGCATTCCAACCTGGGAGTTGTTGCTTTCAATGTTCCTGCTTTCACTCGCCACATTGGGGGCAATATGGGTGGCTGCAAAAATTTACAAAACCGGCTTGCTGATGTATGGCAAGAAAGTAAACCTGAAAGAACTGATAAAATGGTTGCGGTATAAAAATTAATTGACAAAAAATTAATCAGGTATTTTATTCCGTTTTAGCAAGATTTTTTTATCTTGCACCCGTAATGCAAACCACGACTTGCCATATTGCCATTTGTTGTTGGGTTCCAAAACCCGGGAAGTTGTGCTTTGTTGACTGATGCGTAAAAAATAATTATTTTATAATAATCAAAGCTTTCCCGGGTAACCTGGAAAGCTTTTTTTTTAACCGATTTAATAATAGTAAGTTATGAAAGTTCAAAACATTTTAGAAACCATTGGCAACACACCCCATATCAGGGTGAACCGCCTCTACCCTTCCGATTATGAAGTGTGGGTAAAAATGGAAAAAGCCAACCCCGGTGGCAGTATCAAAGATCGCATCGCCCTTTCGATGGTGGATGATGCCGAAAAGCAGGGCATCCTGAAAAAAGGCTCGGTAATTATAGAACCCACATCGGGAAACACCGGAATTGGGTTGGCGCTGGTAGCCGCCGTAAAAGGGTACCGGTTGATTCTGACCATGCCCGAATCGATGACGATGGAACGCCGGCAGGTTTTATATGCGCTGGGCGCCGAACTGGTTTTAACCCCCAAAGAAAAAGGGATGAAAGGCGCCATTGCAAAAGCTCAGGAATTGGCGGGCGAAATCAAGGATTCATGGATACCGCAACAATTTTCCAACCCGGCGAACATAGATGCCCACCGGAAAAATACGGCCATGGAAATTATCAACGATTTCCCGCAGGGGCTCGATTACGTTATAACCGGTGTTGGCACAGGCGGCCACATAACCGGGGTGGCAGAGGTATTGAAAAAAGAGTTCCCCAACCTGCAGGTGTTTGCAGTGGAACCAACCGACAGCGCGGTGATAAGCGGCGGACAACCCGGGCCGCACAAAATTCAGGGAATTGGCGCCGGTTTTATCCCCGACAACCTGCATACCGACCTGCTTGACGGAACAATAACGGTAACTAAGGAAGAAGCGTTCGATTATGCTCAAAAAGCAGCAAAACAGGAAGGTTTGTTTATTGGAATCTCATCGGGGGCCTCGCTGGCGGCAGTGGCAAAAAAGATAAAAGAGCTGCCTAAGGGTTCGCGTATCCTTACTTTTTCTTATGACCACGGGGAAAGATACCTTTCAGTAGAAGGATTGTACTGAAACAGAATCAAATATCGCTTTCAGAAGGGAAAATAATTTAAATAGTTTCCCTTCCTGTTTTGTGCGCATCGGTTGGGATACCGATGCGCACAATTTTTTTACGGCCTGCTTTACAAAACAGCTCCCGTTGGGCAATTAAAGCCGGCGCAATTTATTCGTCTAAAAAATTCAATAAAGGCTGAATATACCGTTCAAAACTCTCGATGTGTGGCAGGTGCCCGATTCCGTCGAGTTCAACTAATTTTGAATCCGGTATTTTCTGATGAGTTGCTTTCCCCAGTTCATCGTAAAGTCCCAT
>CAYRBS010000265.1:0-3752 GCA_964422335.1 uncultured Mariniphaga sp.
TTTTTATTCACTTTGTGATAGATTTTCAGCGAATTGGCCAGTATTTTGGTAAAACCTTTCACATCGTCAGCCGACCATTCTTTAACGGTTTCGCCGTAATCGCCAAACCCTGATTTCATCAGGTCGTGGTCCGATTCTATCCCCAGCAGATCAAAATGATAAGGCTGAAGTTTAACAAACACTTTGCCGGTTACATTTTCCTGGGTAGCTTCCAAAAAAGTTTCAATATTCCGCATCACCGGTTCCTGGTACATGGCCTCGTGCAGGAACATACCGTACCAGTTGGCCAGTTGTTCTTTCCAGTATTGTTGCCATTTGGTAAGGGTATGTTTTTCGAGCAGGTGATGTGCTTTAATAATGAGTAACGGGGCTGCCGCTTCAAATCCAACCCGGCCTTTGATCCCGATAATGGTGTCGCCCACGTGAATATCACGGCCAATGGCGTATTTAGAGGCGATTTCCTCCAGCGCCTGAATGGTAGCGGGGCCGTCGGCAAACGATTTCCCGTCGATGGTTTTCAGTTCTCCCTGTTCAAACCCCAGCTCGACGGTTTTTTCTTCTTTGGCCTCTAACTGACTGGGAAAAGCTTCATTTGGCAATCCTTCGTTTGAAGTAAGTGTTTCCTTGCCGCCCACGCTGGTACCCCAAATTCCCTGGTTAATGGAATACTCCATTTTTTTGGAATCGACTTCCACCCCGTGTTTTTCCAGGAAATCAATTTCTTCCTGGCGGCTCAGCATCAGGTCGCGGATGGGGGTTACAATTTCAATTTCGGGTGCCAGCACCTGGAACGTGAGATCGAAACGCACCTGGTCGTTTCCCGCACCCGTGCTGCCGTGTGCAATATATTTCGCTCCAATTTTTTTAGCATAATCGATGGTAGCAATGGCCTGGAACACCCGCTCCGAACTCACCGAAACAGGGTAGGTATTGTTCCGCAAAATATTACCAAACACCATGTAGCGAATACATTTCTGGTAATATTCACCGGTAACATCGAGTGTAACGTGCTCTTTTGCCCCCAGCCGGTAAGCTTTTTCTTCAATGGCTTTCAACTCCTTTTCAGAAAAACCGCCGGTGTTTGCAATGGCTGTATAAACGTCAAATCCTTTTTCTTCTTTTAAATATTTAACGCAAAACGAGGTGTCGAGCCCACCGCTAAATGCCAAAACCAATTTCTTCTCCATAAGTAATTATTGTTTATAAAATAAAAAGAGTGACGGATGTACCTAAATCCAATTTCAAAAACTATTCATTTGAGTTAATTGGGTGATCACACTAGTAACTGTTTAATTTATTAATCCGGTACCCCGTCACTCTAATTTGTTTTCTTTTTTTCGATTTCTGATTTCTGCTTTTTAAACCCGTTTTTCGGTTTAATTTTCTGTACCACTTCCAGCAGGCTTCTTTTTCGAATCCCATTTCCGCTTTTCGGTTTCTTTTCCCATGCCGGATCGTAAAGCATACCGGTACACAAGCATTTACTGCGGCCCATACGTTCCAGTATATCGTAGTTCACGCAACCTTTGCAACCATCCCAAAACTGGTTATCGGTGGTTAACTCCGAAAAAGTAACCGGACGATATCCCAGCTCGTGATTAATTTTCATTACGGCCAGGCCGGTTGTAAGGCCAAAAATTTTGGCATCCGGATATTTCTTCCGTGAAAGCTGAAAGGCTTTCTGCTTAATTTCTTTGGCCAGTCCCCTACCCCGGTATTCGGGTACTACAATCAGTCCCGAATTGGCCACAAAACCTTTGTTGCCCCAGGTTTCGATGTAACAAAAGCCTGCAAAATTATCCTCATCCAACGCAATAATGGCTTTTCCATCCGTTATTTTCGATGCCAGGTAATCATACGACCTTCTGGCAATCCCGGTTCCACGCTGTTTGGATGCCTCTTCGATGGTATCATTTATCTGATCGACATACCGCACATGCTCTTTCCCTGCAACTATTACTTTTATCTTATTCGACCCGTTCATTCCTACAATTTGTTTTTCAATTTTGGCATGATGGATACCAACGCATGAATCAATTCATTTTTCGCAGTACCCTCACGCCTGATAATTAATATCGTATCATCTCCGGCCACTGTTCCCAGAATTTCCCATTGCCTTGCACTGTCGATAACAGCCGCGATGCTGCTTGCATAGCCAGGCAATGTCCTCATTACGGCCAGGTTACCGGAAAAATCCAACCCCATGAAACCATCGGCCAGAAAATTCTCTCTCGACTGATTTGTTTTGGTTTCCATTTGCTGCCCGTTTTCTGAAAATACGTAAACGTAGCCTCGCAACGGGTGGGGTATTTTTGCAACCTGGAGAAATTTCAGGTCGCGCGACAGGGTAGCCTGGGTAAGATCGTAACCTTTCACTTTAAGCTTAGCCAGTAATTCCTCCTGGCTATGCACATCGCCTTGCGAAATAATTTTCCTGATTTCAACCTGCCTTTGTACCCTGTTCTTCATCCTGAATAACTATACATTTCTTGTGCAAAATTATACATTTTTTTAAGAAAACAAATCAATATTCAACTTTTATTTATATTTTTGTACCGTTTTTGAACACAACAATATTATTTTAACCTTTATGGGAAAGAGAATTGGGATTAGAATGAATAAATTGGACAGAATGCGTTTAGGCCATTTACGGTAGAAACGCATTTTTTTTATATAAAAATTAAAGATGCTAAAAACAAAACAAGCAAAACTCACGCTCGAAGACGGAACTGTCTTTACAGGAAAATCGTTTGGAAGTGAAACGTCAGCCGCGGGTGAAATCGTTTTTTACACCGCCATGACAGGCTATCCAGAGAGTTTGACCGATCCTTCATATACGGGGCAAATTCTTGTATCCACCTACCCCATGATTGGCAACTACGGAGTTCCTATTGACGCCAGGGAAAGTGGCTTGCACAGGTATTTTGAATCACACAAACCGCATATCAGCGGATTGGTTATTGCCGATTACTCGTTTGAATTCAGCCACTGGAATGCAGAAAAAAGCCTTTCTGACTGGTTGCGGGAATACGATGTTCCGGGACTTTTTGATGTAGATACACGTGCCTTAACAAAAATTTTACGTGAGAAAGGTTCAATGTTGGGAAAAATTGAATTCGGGGAGGAATCGATCGATTTTTACGACCCCAATAAAGAAAACCTGGTAGCCCGGGCCAGTTGTCTCCAACGGGAAGTTTACGGCGACGGCGATATCCGGGTTGTACTGGTAGATTGCGGGGTAAAAAACAACATAATCCGCTGCCTGCTGAAAAGGGGAACTACGGTTATCCGCGTTCCCTGGGATTATGACTTCAGCCAGGAAGATTACGACGGGGTTTTTATCTCCAACGGTCCCGGCGACCCGGCCATGTGTTCGCAAACCGTTGAAAACATCCGGAAGATAATGGATAACAACAAGCCGGTTATGGGTATTTGCCTGGGGAACCAGCTGCTTGCCCGCGCTGCCGGTGCAGATACCTACAAACTGAAATATGGCCACCGCAGCCACAATCAACCGGTGTTGCTGCATGGAACCGACCGTTGTTTCATCACCTCTCAAAACCACGGTTACGCGGTAACAACAGAAACATTACCCGGCGACTGGGAACCGCTTTTTATAAATGCAAACGACAACACAAACGAAGGAATCAGGCACAAAACCAAACCTTTTTTCTCTACCCAGTTTCATCCCGAGGCCTCCAGCGGGCCTACGGATACAGAATTTTTGTTTGATGATTTTATTCAGAACATCA
>CAYRBS010000266.1:0-3741 GCA_964422335.1 uncultured Mariniphaga sp.
CATCAGATTGTGGTGATGGGTTACAAGGATGAAGCCATGCAGCGGCATTTAAACAAGCAGGAAACCATGGGGTTCGATGTGGCGAAGGGAACAGTGCATGTAGGCGACCGTTTGTCGGTAAATATTCCCGAAGGTGAACTTTTCAGAATTACAGGGGAAGACGGTAAGCAGCATGAATTTGAAATCGCCAGGCGGCTTGAAGAAGGGAAAGGTATGATGGATCAGGGTGTGGCATTTAACCTGGAAGACCTTCAGATGATTCTGGGGATGGAAGGGCGGATTAACAAGATTGAGGCGCTGGGATGTGTTTGTCACGACGGAAGAATAAATAATGCAAGAAACCAGGTTCAAACCATATTTTCAGATCTCGAGGTGACGGAAATCAGCAGCATCGCCGATGCACGCGAAAACCAGCGGCTGATGATGAACAAATACGGTTCCTTTCTGATCCCGTTTGTGTTACTCTCTGCGCTGCTAATATCGGGACTTTTGTTTTATTCCAACGTAACAACCCGGCGGTACGAAATAGGGATCATGAAAGCTACAGGGAAAAGTAAATATTACATACTGCAAATCATTTTATTGAAAGCATTTATTCTCGGAATTACAGGAAGTGTCGCCGGTTTTTTTGCCGGAAGCCTGATTGCCGGTTATTTCGGGAAGGAAATTTTCAGATTCACGGCCATGGACATCCAACCGCTTTGGAATGTATTCGGGTTCAGCATTGTTGTTTTCCCGGTATTGTGGATGTTGTCGAGCTGGATACCGGCCCTTATGGCCACACAGGTAGATGCTGCCGGAACGCTCAGTCAGGAATGAGGAGAGAGTGGAAAGTGAACAGTAAAAGGTGAAAAGTGAACGGTGAACAGTAGGGGTGAAGGAATCACGGGGATTCTTCGACGGGTTTTTGGATTTTGAAGGGATAATGAATTTTTTAAAATATGTTGAAAATCAATAATATAACAAAGAAGTACCGGAAAGACGGAGATATTTTCACAGCGCTCGATGGGGTTACCCTTCAGGTTGAAAGGGGTGAATTTATAGCGATTGTAGGTCCGAGCGGTTCCGGTAAGTCAACTCTTCTTCACACCACCGGTGGGCTGATCCGGCCTGACTCAGGGCAGGTAGTGTATAATAACAAAGATATTTATTCCCTGAAAAGAAAGGAAGCAGATTTGTACCGGAAAAAAACGGTTGGGTTTGTTTTCCAGCAATTTCATCTTATGCCTTATCTCACGGTTTCTGAAAACATAAAAATGGTTTGCGCCAATACATTACCAAAGCAGGAAATTGAAAGTTACCTTGAAAAATGTTCCCTTTTACCCCTGAAAAACAAATATCCTTCGGAGCTCAGCGTAGGTGAAAAACAACGGACTGCATTTATCCGGGCAATCATCACAAAACCGGACATCCTTTTGGCCGACGAACCTACAGGAAACCTTGATCCGGTAAACAGTGGCATTTTAATGGCGCTGATTGAGGATTTTCATAAAAATGGCGGTACCATTTTGCTGGTTTCGCACAACCCCGAATCTGCAAAATCAGCCAATCGCCATATCACGCTTCAATCAGGTAAAATATTATAAACCCAATTTTTTCGAAACAGATGAATCACCGAATTTTTTTTCTTTCCGCATTTTTAATCATTTCATTTATTTTTAAACCAGTTTATTCTCAGCAGGTTTTTCCTGTTAAAGGATTTGTGTTTAATACTGAAACCGGGGAGCCGGTTTTAAATGCAAACATTGTAGTAGCCGGTTCTCAAAAAGGTACCAGTTCAGATAACAATGGCAATTTTGAGTTGAAACTTGCTGATGGCAGGCATACTTTAAAAGTTACTTCTGTGGGTTTCTCCAAAACGGAATTGGTAATCAGGGTTTTTTCTGAAATGCAGGAACCGCTGAAAATAGGTTTACAGCCAGAGGAACTTGAAATTGAAGGGGTGGATGTTTTTGGCAGTTTTTATCTAACCGAAAGGGACACTTCCATCAACAGAATACCTGTATCGATATTACCGGCCATGTCAACCATTAGCGCTGTTGAAATTGAAAAACAGGGAGCTGTAACGCTGATGGATGCAATGAAGTATGTTCCGGGAGGATGGACTGAATCCCGGGGCCGGAAAACGAAACAGTTCTTTTCAGTCAGGGGACAGAAATATCCTTATCCCGATTATTCAGTTGACGGAATCTGGCAAAAGGAATTCGAGGAAACAGGTTATTTCTTTTCTGCACTCGACATTGAATCAGTTGAAATTGTCAGGTCATCCAGCGCTTTGGTGAAGGGGCTTTCAGGGCTAACCGGGGTGGTTGATGTAAAAACAAAAAAACCGGAGCGCGAAACCGTTTCATTGATGGCCAAATATGGCGAGCTAGATAATTATGTGGCAAATCTGCAGTACGGAAATAAAATCAACGAGGTCTCTTTTAATACTTCTGCCGCTTTTTTTGGTACAGATGGTCCGCCCCGGAGGAACGGGAAGGAACGGATAGCCAATTTTCACGGGAACATGGATTGGCAAATTAATAAAAAACTGAAGGTGTTTGCAGGGGCAACTTACATAACCGGGTTGCGGGAACTTGTAAGTATCGATGAAGAAATCGGTGCGCCAAATATTAAAAACAGGCAGGAAAAATACGATCCGATGCACACCCTGTTAACTTATGTAAAGTTGCATTATTCCGGGAACGATGGCTCCCTTACTGAACTACAAATGAATGGGACCGGCAGGAAGGCGGATTTCACAAATTATAATATTTCAGAGGAAACTACAACTACTCACCAGGAAGACGACCGGGAATACGGGTTGAATGTATTGCACAGCCGCCCCTTAAGCTCAACAAATACCTTACGGATTGGCGGCCTCTATAACCACTGGGTTGCCCCCAACGGAAAACGTTATTACGTGGGCCGTAGCAGTAATGTGCATACCTTTTCGGGGGTGGTTGCCAACGAACAGAAAGTGGGGAAGTTCCTGTTCGATGCAGGGTTCAGGATAATCGGCGGACATATTGTTGAATGGGGAGGTTTTGGCATTGAAGGGAGTGGCAAAGGTTTTCAAAACGTTGAACCCATCGAGGATGAAGCTGCACCAGTTGAATGGCAGTCGGTGCTGGGTGCATCGTATGTGTTGTCCGGCGCTTCGTCACTGCACTACAATTTTTCCGGCGGAACCATCGCTCCCCGCAAAGGCAGTTTAACGGGTGAGGGACAAAGTCCTGAGAACGAAGGCCGGTTTCAGCATGACTTCGGTTTCAGGTATAAGTCGCCCAGCCAAAGTGAAATATCAATCAGTTCTTTCTATACCCAACGGAAAAATGCCCTTGATTTTAGCGGGGAAACAATTGTTACAGAAAACGATTTGGTAATGGAATTGTATGAAAATCTCGGTAAACGGAGTTACGGAATTGAACTAACTGCCAATCAAAATATTCCTGCACTTTATAGTTACCTGTTTGCAAATGCATTGTTAATGAAAGGAGAAAGGGAAGAAGAGGGGGATTGGTTGGACGACAATCAGTTGCCGAATGTAATTCTGAATGCCGGATGGTATTTCGAACGGTCCGGTTTTGATGCCAATGTATTTATAAATTATACCGGTCCATACACGAATAACCGGTTTGTAAACCCTGGTTGGGTTCAGGAATACGACGATTTTCCGCTTGGCGATTTTATTTCTGCTGACCTGTCTGCCGGATATACTTTTTCGGGCAGGTTTTCCAAAAGAATTTTTATGGAAGT
>CAYRBS010000267.1:0-3725 GCA_964422335.1 uncultured Mariniphaga sp.
GGGAATTCAATTCCAACATTACAGAAAAGGTGTTTTTATTGAATACTGACTACCCACTTTTCGTCTTTGTTCAGTTTTACTGGTATTCCCTCCTGCAAATCTTTTCCGGGGTATTTTCCCGAAAGTGCTTTTCGGGAAGAAACCACTAAATACTCCTCCCCTTCTGTTGCTGTAAACCACTCCGGAAACTGGTTGATGCGCGGATAATCAATGGGCAGGTTCAGAATGGTTTGGTGGCGGGGTGCATCAAAAATCAGCTTTCCTTCCCAGTCCTTTTCAGCCGATAACACAAAATACGTTTCATCACCGGTTTTTTCAGCTCCTAAAATCACATCGCTGCGCCAGGGTTGAATGTGGGCGCCTTGTGTTTTCCAGAGGCTGTACATGATGGCAGTGCGGGCAAAATTGCCATCTCCATGCCAGCCGCCAATAATACCATCGGATTGCTGCATGTTAAACATCACTTGCATTTCGCTGTCAATCCAGCTTTTCAGTTCGGGCACCGGTTCGCGGTTATACAGGTTAATTCCGCTTTCCAATGCATCGGCGTAACCATCGTGACTGGTTCCTTCCCAGGCATAGTCCCGGTAGTTTTCATTCAGTTTTTTAAAACCTTCCAAAACTGCCTGCCGGTATTCCTCTTTCTGGTCAACCAGCCAAACTGCATAGTAGGCATTGAACGTGTATCCCCAGTTGTCCACGATTCCTTCATCCACAATTTCCCCGGTTTTAGCATTAATGGCGTTGTAAAACAGGCCGTCCTCGTTGCGGCCAACTTCCAGTACACGGTCCAGCAATTTATACAAAGCCGGTTTGTACTGCTCTTTTTTCTCCAGGTCAACAAAATGGAGCGTAACATACAATTCGCTTAACCCGCCAATAATTTCGCAACCGTGGTCGCGGATGCGCAGGTATTCAATTTGGCTGAGGTCCCGTTCTTGCAACAGGTAATAATCACCAATTTTCACGGCATAATCGAGGTACTTTTGTTCGCCGGTCATCCAGTACACCCGCGAAAGTGTTTGCAGCATTTCGCCATTTACTTCCTCCACCGACGCCATTCGCTCCTGGTAGATGGATTCCAGGCTTCCGGCTTCTTTCATGTATTCCTGCAAATCGTCCAGCATTTCCATCATCCGGTCATTCCAGGGCGACGGGCCAATGTATTCCATCAGCGGAACCAGCCCGTCTTTTATATATTCCGATGTGCCGAAAATAATGTTTCCGGGCTGTGGCTGCTCCGAATGAAAATCCTGTTTGGAAAACGACCAGGTGTCGGGAAGGGATTGGATGCGGGAGGTGAGTTCTTTTTCGGTATGCAGCATTTCCAGCATTTCGCCGTTGTATAAATTTTTATCGAGCAGGTAGGCGGTTAATACCATAAAGGCATAGTTGTCGGCTGCCGAGTTGTGCGGTTCCCACACATCGGTTTTGTTGGTCAGGTTGGTGGGAATCAGGCCGGTTACACTGTCGGTTTTGGTAAGCCAGGCTTCCGTAAAATGCAGGCTGCGTTCAAATCCTTCACTGGCTTGTTGGCCGTGTTCAATGGCCTGGTTTATTGTTTCCTGTTGAAATTCAGGTTGTGTGGTACAAGATGCGATAATTACAAAAAGGGGAAGGAAAAGATTAAATTGGTTCATAGCTGAATGGTATTACTGATAAAAATGTTTCAGGTTTTAAAAGTACAAAAAAGAACAGGGAATGTAAAACAGTGTAATTTATACTTTTATCCATTCTGCCTGATAGCATTTATTTCTTTTCCTGAACAAAAAACGGTACGCCACTTTCCCCGTTGTTAATGGCTTCCAGGTAGGATTTTCCCACTTCAGCGGCGGGCAGATACGGAGATGCATCCATGCCGAGGGCAGTGGCTGTTTCGGCCACCAGCGGGGGATGAATGACCATCACTTTTTTATTTTCTTCTGTTTCAAGGGCCACTGCACGTACAAATCCTTCGAGCGCAGAATTGACCATGGCAATTGCAGCTGTACCTGGCCAGGGTTTGTGGGCAAAAATACCGCCCGTGAGTAAAATGGTGCCGCCCGGATTGAGGTAGTCCAATCCTTTTTTTAGCAGGCTCACCTGCCCCATCAGTTTGCTGTTTAGTGAGCGGCTGAAGTCTTCTCCGGTGAGTTTGTTCAACTCGCCAAAAGCAGCATATCCTGCGGTGCAGATGATTGCATCAACTTTGCCCGATTGCTTGAGAAGTTCGTCCACCGAGCGTTCATTTTCAATGTCCGCTTTTATTGTGGCGCTGCGTGAGGCAGCAACTACTTCGTATCCTGATTCTTTCAAAACTTTGGTTACTGCACTGCCAATCGTGCCAGTGGCTCCAATTACAATTGCTTTCATATTTATGATTATTTAGTTTCAATCAACATGTCGAAACCGGCGGCTTCTTTCATTACCTTTTGAATAACGGCTTCGTCCACCGATTTGTTTGGTGCATTTGGTTCACTGTCAGGAATACCAAACTCCCGGAAGAATCCAAGAAATCCTTTCGGGCTGTGTATATTCAGCCATTTGCAGGGTGTTTGTCGGGCGTTGCGAAATGTATGAACGGTTTTGGCTGGAAAATCAATCGACTCCCCTTTTTTTACCAGGACCGGCTCACCGTTCACAATAAATTCCATTTCGCCTTCAAGTACAAAAAACAATTCACTTAATTTTTTGTGATGGTGGGGAGGTGGCCCCGGAACATTCGGGGGCGTTTCACCTGTTACCATATCAAAACTTCCCGACACACGCTCTGGTGTGATTTTATGGCCTAAAACCCATAAAGCATCTCTTTGTTCCATGCTATATAATTTTGTGAGATAGATGTCTCACAAATGTACGGAAAATGCTTGGATTTTTCCAAATTTTATGCGACATTTGTCTCATGAGCAAGTTGTCATTACATAAAGGAAGAGTCAGACAGAAGCTGAATACGCGGGCGGCCATATTAAATACAGCAAAAAAAATGATGGACCGGGATGTGGAATTCAGTCTGGATGATGTGGCTGCGGAGGCCGGAATATCGAGGGCTACCGTTTACCGCTATTTTTCCGATGTGGATTTGCTGAAACTGGAGGCTTTGCTGGACATTCGGACCAAAGTTTCTTCTGATATTCTGAAAGGGATTGAAAAAGCTACCATCCGGGAACGCCTGCTGCATACCCAGGATTATTTTAACCGGCTGGCGCAGGAGCACGAGCCTACTTTCAGGACATACCTGAGCCTGGTATTAGGCGAATCAGTAAAAAAAGGGAACCAAATGAAGAAACGACGCGGGGCAAGAAGGATCCGGGTTTTGGAGGAAGTCCTCGATCCGTTGCGTGAACAGGTGGGGGACGAACCCGTTCGCAAACTAACCTGTGTTGCCGCTGCGTTAATGGGCATTGAGGCGTTGATTGTAACCAAAGATGTTTGTGACCTCGATAACACGGAGTCCGACGCAATTTTGAAGTGGGGGTTGGAAATGATTATTAAAGGGATGACAACGACCGGTCAATTTCCTGAAATTACCCCAAAATCGAAGCATCCAACGTAATCATTTTTATTTAAGAAATCAGTAAAAGACTTTTCTATGGAAAGATTCTGTTATGAAACTTACACCGTCTAAAAGATATAAATGTATTAAAACCTTTTGAATTTGAAATAATAACATCTCATAGCTATTCAATTATTTATTAACTTAAAATTAGTATTATGAAGCATTCTTTTAACCTTTTAGTGTCTGTAAT
>CAYRBS010000268.1:0-3707 GCA_964422335.1 uncultured Mariniphaga sp.
GGATTTTCGACATCTGGGTTAACTGAATGTTAAAAAATATGTTATTAAACATTTATTAACAAAAAAATCCGTTTTTCCCCTATTTGGTTTTTCGCCGTAATGTTCGTGACACTTTTTGTGTTACGGGAAATGCAAAACTAACAGATGTACTGACGCGAAAAAAATATAAGCTCTTTTTTTTGTTTTCTGTTTTTGATTTTGGATTCATTAATATATTTGTATTCATTAATTTTTGAGTAAAATTTATATACCATAATTTGATATGCTAATTTATACAGAACATTCTGCATGTAACTGAGGGGGCGGAGCTGTGTAACGACCCACAATAAATTTACCGTAATTTGTTAAATATCATTTACTTGTTTATGTTCAGCCTTAAGAAACCGATATGCTCTGTATTAACGTCAACCATCCATATTTTGTACCATGACATTTGAGGCCTGGATTGTTCTTGCTGTACTCCTGTTCCTGGTAGTGGCATTCCTGATGGAAGCCATGCGCCCGGGGTTAATACTGCTCAGTGCAGCCGTTATTTTTATGGCTACGGGCATTATTACCGACCGGGAATTGATTGCCGGTTTTTCCAACGACGGGTTGATAACCATTGCCGTACTTTTCCTTGTAAATGAAGGGATCAAGCAGTCGGGTTTGATGGCACGCCTGGCGCAGGCTTACCTGCCGCACAAGCGAAATCCCATGGCTTTTATGTTGCCCCGGTTGATGGTGCCGGTCGCCTTTTTTTCGGCCTTTTTGAACAACCTGCCCATTGTGGTTAACTTTTCGCCTATTCTTATGCGGTGGTCTGAAATTATGAAAATGTCGTATAAGAAATTCCTTATCCCTTTATCGTTTGCAGCCATTTTCGGGGGAATGTGTACGCTGATTGGCACCTCTTCCAACCTGGTGGTGCACGGGTTGATGCTCGAAACAGGGAACAGCGGTTTTCATCTTTTTGAGTTGGGGAAAATAGGACTTTTTGTTTCGCTTTTCGGATTCATTTACATGGCGGTTTTTGGTAACTGGTTATTACCGGGAGGAAAAATTAAATTTTCACAGAAACCAGTTGACGGGAAAGAATACTATTTTAATCTGCAACTTACCGAAAACAGCCGTTTTATCGGACAGGAGGTGAAAAACAACCGGATTGAAGGTTTGGCCGGGCTCGAAGTACATTCCGTTTACCGGAACAATAAAATACTGAAACCGGAGAAAAGGGACATTAAACTTTACCGAAACGATGATATTCTGGTGACCGGAAATTCCGACAGGCTCAATTACATCCTCACCCACAAGGATGTCCGGCTAAAAGGGATGGAATACCTCGGCCATGTGAAACCCGAAGATTTGAAGCAGTACGAAGTGGTTTTGTCGCCGCGTTTTCCATGGTTGGGGCAAACCGTTACTGAATTCAGTTTTTTTGAACAGTTTAACGCGGTAGTGATGGCTATCCACCGAAATGGTGAGCCTATTACCGAAAACCTGAACAACCTGAAATTAAAAGTGGGCGACAATGTGGTGCTGCTGGCTACCGAAAGTTTCCACGAAACCTGGGAGTCTTCCCAGATGTTTTACCTGGTGAATTATATGCGCGATTTGCATCACGACAAAGGTTCGCGGGTAAAATGGATGGCCCTGATAATTCTGATGGCAATGGTGGCTGCGATCGTAATCAACGAACTTGTTTCTTATGGTTACGGAATGCGGCTTAATATTTTTATTTATGTCTCTTTTGCTGCCTTGTTACTGCTTTGGCTGAAAATACTGCCCCAGCAAAATTATACCAAGGCAGTTAGTTGGGACATGATTATATCCATTGCCTCGGCTTTTGCTATCAGCAAGGCAATACAAAATTCAGGGGTTGCCAACCTGCTGGCTGCCGATGCCATTAGCATTGTACGGTCCATTGGGCCGGTGGGAGTGCTGGCCATTATTTGGATTTTTACGTCGGTATTAACCGAAATTATAACCAATAATGCTGCTGTGGCGCTGGTTTTTCCCATTGCCGCAATGGCTGCCCAACTGCTGGGGGTGAGCTCAAAACCCTTTTTCGTTGCGATTGCCATTGCGGGCGCATCCAGTTTTATGACCGCCAGGGGTTATCGGTCGAACCTTATTATAAAAGCCATTGGAAAATATTCAGCCCGCGATTTTTTACGCGTCGGTGCCCCCATGCAGCTCATAGCTTTTATTCTGAGTGTGTTGTTAATTCCCTATTTCTGGGAGTTTTGAAAAACCAGGGAAATTATTCCCGCTGATTTATAAATTGATTAAGAAACAGATATACCAGTTAGTTTAACCATCTATCCATTTAATAATAATTCGATGCTCGACATAATCATTTCTTCAAAAACCCGCATTAAACTGTTGATTAAGTTTTTCCTTTTCGATGGAAATCAGGGGTATCTGCGCAGCATGGAGAGGGAATTTAAAGAATCAACCAATGCCATACGGGTAGAGTTGAATAGATTTATTGATGCCGGACTGCTTACTTCCGAATATAAAGGAAAAAAGCGGTTTTACAAGGCCAATCCCAAACATCCGTTGTATGAAGATTTGAAACAAATTGTGCGTAAAACCGTGGGCATCGACCAGATTGTGGAACGGATTACCAGCCAGGTGGGCGATTTGGAAGCTGCCTACATTACCGGAAGTTTTGCTACCGGGGTTGACTCCGATACCATTGAACTGGCGCTGGTTGGAAAGGATCTGGATAAAAGATATATCGATAAGCTGGTGGCAAAAGCCGAAAAGCTTATTGAAAGAAAAATTATGTATCTCACCTTCACGCAGGAACAGATGGAATATTTCTTTAAAAACAGACCCACTCTGTTAATTTGGAAAAAGTGATACAGTTTTAGCCCGGCTTTGCGGGCCCATAAAATTTTGAACGACACCATTTGCAACACGACTTTAAATACATTAAAATATGAATCATACAAAAACCATCTTACAAAAAATAGCAGCCAACTCCGAAAAGGTAGGGGTCATTGGCCTGGGATACGTTGGCCTTCCTTTAGCGGTTAACTTCGCCGAAGCAGGTGTAAAAGTGATCGGGTTTGATAAAAATTCAGGAAAAGTGGATAAAATCAACCATGGAACCAACTACATCAAGGACATACGCGATGCCGTATTACGCGAAGTAGTGGAAAAAATTAACCTTAGCGCCACCACCGATTTCAGCCGGATTAAAGAGTGCGATGCCTTGCTTATTTGTGTACCCACACCGCTCGATGTTTTTAAAAAACCCGACATGAGCTACATCGAAAGTGCCTGCACCGAAATTGGCCGTTTTATGAAACCCGGTACTTTCATCAGCCTCGAAAGCACTACTTATCCGACTACCACGGAGGATTTTATGCTGCCCATCATCGAACGCGAAAGCGGGATGAAACATGGCCAAGATTTTTGGCTGGCCTACAGCCCCGAGCGGGTGGATCCAGGCAATAAAAGCTTTCACACACGAAATACTCCCAAGGTGCTGGGCGCCATGACTCCGGAGGGGTTGGAAATTGGCCGGGCACTCTATGCAAAGGCCATCGACTTTATTCACCCGGTGAGTTCTCCCCGCGTAGCCGAGATGGTAAAAATCCTTGAAAATACTTACCGGCTGGTCAACATTAGCCTCATAAACGAGCTGGCGCTGCTGGCCGGGAAAATGGATATCAACATCTGGGAAGTTATCGATGCTGCCAAAACCAAACCTTTCG
>CAYRBS010000269.1:0-3706 GCA_964422335.1 uncultured Mariniphaga sp.
CTGACCCTGCAACTGAGTAATTTTTCAGTAACCATGGGGGCCAGGGATTTTGAAACGAGCCTTGTTTTTACGGTGTACGATGACTGGTAAATTACCAGTCGAATTCAAAGTCGTATTCCTCCGGGTTTAATTCCCATTTTTCAATCAGCCATTTTGCCGCCCGCAAATCGTAACGGTTCCGGGTCATTTCAGGCGAATTTTTTATCATTTCCACCACCCCATTTATCAGTTCAGGGCTTTTCTCTTCAATGCAGTCGATAGCATTCAGTGCATGGCAGCGGGCAAATTCATTCGGATTTTCCAGCACACCGAGAAGGGCATCTTTTCCTTTCTGTTCCTCTCCGAGGTTATATAATGCTTCGGCAGCTACTGTTACCACATTGGCCGATTCATCATCCAGTGCAGCTATTAAGTCATTTTTGGCCGGAGCAGCTTCGTCTCCCAAAATGAGCATTCCCGTTGCCCCCCAGTAACGGATGGCGCTTTCTTCATTTTCCAGAAACGATTGCAACGTTTCCAGGTTTTCAGCTTTTCCCAGGGTAGCTGTTTCTGCCGCATCCAAAATGGGCTCCAATTCGATTTGGCCAGAACGCATGTAATCGTACATGGGCGTTTCCCCGGCACGGTCGATACGGTCCGCCTCGGGGATGAATCCGGTGTCATTTATCCGGCTGACCCATTGGCGGTTGGCTTTTCGCATCTGTTCCAGTACATCATTATAAGCGGGGTCGCCGGCCAGGTTGTTAACTTCCCAGGGGTCGTTTTCGGTGTCGTACAACTCTTCTACCGGCTTGGTGTTCCAGAAAATGCTTTGGGTTTCGTTGCATTCTCCGTCCAGGTAGGCCTGTTCCCATGAACCGACGGAAGGGGCCCGCCAGAGGTATTCCAGGTGCTGGCCGTAAATCCGGTAGGGCATGTAGTTGCGGATGTAGCGGAATTTATGGTCGCGGACTGCACGGCTCATGTCGTAGCGCTCATCCATCCTGCCCCTGAACATGTAAGCGTATTCCGGGTCTTCGGTTTTTTGTTCTCCCATGAAAGCGTTTCCCTGCAAAAAATCGGGAACGGGGATGCCGGCAATGCTGAGAAGGGTAGGGGCGAGGTCCACAAAACTGATGAGCCGGTCCACTTTCGAACCGGGTTCTTCAGCCGGGAAAAGGTGTTTGTATTTTTCAGGAACACGCACAATAAACGGAACATGCGTTCCTGTTTCGTAAACATACCGCTTGCTGCGGGCCAAAACACCCCCGTGGTCGCCATAGTAAAAAACAATGGTGTTTTCAGCCAGTCCCGAATCTTCCAGTTCCTGTAGTTTTTCTCCAATCCAGGCATCCATATCTTCCACTTTGTCGTAATATTGTGCCCAGTCATGCTTCATGGCCGGAGTGGCCGGGTGATGCGGCGGGATTGGTACTTCATCGGGGCTGTGGCGCAGTTGTTCGTCGGGTATGGAGTCGTGCAGCGAACTTTCGTGCGAAATTCCCGTGTTGAAAACCGCAAAAAACGGCTGGCCGGGTTCCCTGTTTTTGTAATGGGCTTTGTTGCTGCTTTCGTCCCAAATCTGAGCCGGATCAATGGATTCGGTATTGTAATCTGTTTTTGCATTGTTGGTACAGTAATAACCTGCTTCCCGAAGGAACTCAGGATAGGTTTTTATCGCCTCCGATTTGGGATAATAACTCCTCATGTGCTGGTTGCCGCCCGAACTGGCATAGACTCCTGTGATAATGGTGTTACGGGCCGGAGCGCAAACCGGAGCATTGGCATAGGCATGAGTGTATAAAAATCCTTCGGATGCCAGCTGGTCCAGATTGGGAGTAGTGGCAAATTCGTCGCCGTAGCATCCCAGAAGCGGGCTGTTGTCTTCGCTGACCAGCCATAAAATATTGGGCAGTTCGTCAGGTGTTTTTTCCTGGCATCCTGAAAAAGAAAAAGTTGTGATGGCGGCAAGTCCGAGGAGGGAATAACCGGTAAGGCTTTTTAATCGCATCATAAAATTGTTTTAGTTGAAAGATGTTCAAATATAAAGAATGTTGACTGTTTTCTGCCCCGAATATGGGAGGTTTGTTTTGTCAACTCAAAAAAAAGTTGTTTTTTCGGCTTTTCTGAAGAAAAACGAAGTTTTAAGACAGAAACCAAAAAAATACCCGGCATAATATGCCTGCCGGGTTTTGAACTAAAAATATGAATTAATGGCAAAAAAAGAGAAGAACAAACCGGATTTTTTTAAGCGGGTGCTCGACAAAGTAGAAGTTGTAGGCAATAAATTACCCCAACCCGTTACTTTGTTTGCTATCCTGATGGTTGTAACATTGTTTCTTTCCTGGATTTTTGGCGGTGTAACCGTTGATCACCCCGGCAAGGCAGCGGGATTGACCGGACCCGACGGAAAGCCGGTGGATACCATCGATGTGGTGAACTTGTTGTCGCGCGAAGGAGTGCAGATGATTTTTACCAAAATGGTTTCTACTTTTGCCAATTTTCCTCCGCTGGGCCTGGTGCTGGTAGTAATGCTGGGTATTGGGGTTGCCGAATATACCGGGATGATATCGGTGGGACTGAGGTTGTTTGTTTCCAAGGTGCCCAAAACCATTATTACCTTTTCTATTGTAGTGGCGGGAATGGTTAGTTCAGTAGCTGCTGATGCCGGTTATGTTGTGCTTATCCCGCTGGGGGGAGCTATTTTTATGGGAATGGGACGGCACCCGCTGGCAGGAATCGGGGCCGCTTTTGCAGGGGTGTCGGGAGGCTTTGGCGCCAATTTTTTGCCTACCGGACTCGATCCTATGATTGCCGCTTTTACCGAACCTGCCGCTCAAATCATCGATCCGGAATATACCGTAAATCCACTTTCAAATTATTACCTGATGGCTGCCTCAGTACCCCTTATCGGGCTGGTGGGGACATGGGTAACCGAAAAAATACTGGTGCCACGACTGGGGCCTTATAAACCCTCCTCGGACATTACTATTGAAAAAGAGAAACCTATTACCCGGCAGGAAGTGAAAGCGCTGAAATGGTCATTTGCCGCTACAGTTGCCGTTCTTGCATTGTTTATGCTTACTATTATTCCTGACGACGGGTTACTCAGGGGCGAGGTTGACCCCAATACCGGCAGTCGCAGCTTCAAACCGTTTTACGATTCGCTGGTGCCTGTTATGTTTATTGTGTTTTTTGTTGCCGGACTGGTTTACGGTATCGTGGCCAAAACCATTAAAAGCGATAAAGATGTAACCGATATGACTGCCAAGAGCATGTCAACCATGGGGATGTACATTGTAATTGCCTTTGTGGCAGCACAGTTTGTGGCTTATTTCAATTGGTCGAACCTGGGGAGCGTGTTGGCCGTGAAAGGGTCCGATGGGTTAAAAGCTATCGGTTTTACAGGCGGTCCATTGTTGGTGGCATTTATTCTTGTTTCGTCACTGGTAAACCTGGTAATGGGGAGTGCTTCGGCAAAGTGGGCTTTGCTGGCGCCCATTTTTGTTCCCATGCTTATGCTAATGGGTTATTCACCTGAAACCACACAGGCGGCCTATCGTATTGGTGATTCATATTCCAATATTCTGACACCTCTCTTGCCTTACTTTCCACTCGTAATTGTTTTTGCTCAAAAGTACGTGAAAGAAGTGGGCATCGGTACGCTAATTTCTTTGATGTTACCCTATGCCATCGCATTTGCAGTGGTGAGAATTCCCATGTTGCT
>CAYRBS010000270.1:0-3663 GCA_964422335.1 uncultured Mariniphaga sp.
TGCGCTTTTCTGTCGCCTTCGATGTGCCCGTTTTCGGGATTGATTTCCAATGAATGTCCCACACGCTGTGCAATATTTCCCAACTGCACCAGCACGGTACTTTTATGACCCGAATCGATGTCGGCCACCAGGTTTTCACCGTTGCGGATATTATTGAATAAGTTGTTGATGTGTAACGAATCGAGATGGCTCGACGGATTGGCTGCATCGCGCGGATCAACTTCTTTCGAATCTTTCACCTCTTTTACGATATTATTTTTCAAATCGTACACGGTGTATTCATTTCCACCGGGGATAAATAAACTTCCTTCCTCTCCGTAAAACACAACGCCAACAGAACTTCCTTCAATGGGTTTTCCGTTGCAGCTTCGGCCTTCCCATGACATGGAAATTCCCTCCTGGAAATCGAGGTTCATTACCTGGGTATCGGGTGTTTCCCAGTCGTCGTCGTAACGAAAACGGCCTCCGTTTGAACTCACTTTCACAGGATAATCCACTTCAAATCCCCAGCGGAGCAGATCAATCATGTGCGTTCCGTTATTCAGCGCTTCGCCGGTGCCCCAGTTCCAGAACCAGTGCCAGTTGTAATGCACAATGTTGTCTTTGTAATCGGCACGCGGAGCCGGCCCCTGCCAAAGTTCCCAGTCGAGCCATTCGGGCACAGCCACCTTTTTACCAACCCCAATGGGCCCGCGGTTGTTGGTGTACCAGCCTTTGCCAAAATAGGGCCGCCCGATGATTCCGTTTTTTAATTCACTGATGGCTTCCACCACATTTGGATAAGAACGGCGCTGATTTCCCATCTGAACTGCTTTTTTGTAACGCCGGGTGGCTTCCACCAGAATTTCGCCTTCCCGGGGACTGTGGCTTGCTGGTTTTTCCAGGTAAACATGTTTTCCTGCCTGCAGGGCCATCAGCGCCGCCGGTGCATGCCAGTGGTCGGGTGCGGCAATTACAAGAATATCCACATCGCTATCCTCCAGCGACTTGCGAAAATCAACCAGACCGGCTGGAGTAGATCCCTGTACTTTCTTTACATTGGCCACACATTTGTCCACTGCCCGTGAATCCACATCGCAAATGTGTGTTACCTCGCAATTATCCTGAAAAGCAAAGTTCTGTGCCAATGCATTTCCACGCGAATTGACGCCCATTACCGAAACATTCAGTTTATCGTTTGCGCCCATAATCCGCTGGTAGCTTGATGCACTGAAACCGGGAAGGATTCCTCCTGCCATAATCGCAGCCGAAACACCTGCCGATTTTTTAATAAAATCCCTTCTTGAATTAAAATTTTCTTTCATTTTTTCAACATTTGATTATTGTATTATTCCTTTTGTATTCCATTTGTGTACCGCTGATTAAAACGGATGTAAAAGTCAAGGTTTTCGCGCAGGATGATATCCAGCGGAACATGTTGTATCTTTTCCGGTATCTTTTTGAAAACAAAAAAATCGAACAGTGTTTGGATGGCTCTTTTCCCTTGCTGATAGGGACTTTGGGAAATGACAAAATCAATCCCCCCTTTTTCCAAATGATGCATATTGTCTTCCACCAGGTCGTACCCCACAACCCGGTTGTCCAGCCCGTGCATGCGGTGAAATTCAGAAACGAGGAATGCTTTTGAATTGGTCACAAAAATCCCTCTTACCATCGGATGTTTCATGTACACCGTTTCCAGTTCCCTGAAAACTGTTTCTTTTTTTGTGGAATTGATCGTTAAAGTATGTACCCGCCGCTTTGCTTCCAGCCCGTTTTGGTGAAAGAATTCCATAAACCCCTCCTCCATCCGGTGAAGAGCCGATGCATTCCTGAATCCTTTAACCATATTAACGATAAGCAATTCGCCGTTTTCGGGTAAAACAGAATTCAGAAGCTTTCCTGCAATAAATGCGCTGCGTTTTACGTCCGGGCCAATGTATGAAAGGCTTTGGCCACCGGGGATATCCGCATCTATAAAAATAAACGGAATCCCATTATTTTTGAGTTTCCGGGTAAAGGTTTTGCTTTCCTGCAGAAACAGCGGCGCCAGCACCACCCCATCGGGACTGGCATCTAAAATGTTACTGGCCTGTTTAACAAAAGAGGCTTCGTCAAACAAATCATAAAAATAATAATCCGTAACAATTCCGTAGTCTTTAAACTGCGCGGCTGCCATCCCAATCCCCTGCACCGGCATTGACCAGTAATGGAGTTTAGAAGGGGCCGACGGAACAAGAACCGAGATGGTAAAGCGATTTCCCAGGGCAAGGGTGCGGGCAAGCATATTGGGATTGAAATTCAGTTTTTTGATGGCTTCCTCCACTTTTTTCCGTTTCTCCGGGGAAACTTTGCCCCGGTTGTGGATAACCCGGTCGATGGTGCCAACCGAAACATTGGCATATCGTGCCACATCCTGAATCGTTATTTTTTTAGTTCGTTCCACAGATTTCAGCTATTCGTTACAACAAATCTATGTAAATGAAAACCAATTACAAAATAAAAGTGTGTGCGCACACACAAATTCTTTGAACACTTGTTTTATTGGAATTTTAATCGCCTTACAAACAATCAAATAATAAATAAAGAAATTACCGGAAACTGTTATAAAACAGAAAAAATGTGTGGGTACACATCATTTTAATTGAAAGGGCAGTAATTCTTCCTGTAATTCCTGACAAATTGCTATTATTACAGAAAAATAGTGCGATGTTGGTTGAGACCCTGCTTTTGATTGTTGGACTTCTCTTATTAATAAAAGGCGCCGACTGGATGGTCAGCGGAGCATCGGCACTGGCAAAAAAATACCATGTTTCCGAACTGGTCATTGGTTTGACCATAGTAGCATTTGGAACCTCGGCCCCTGAACTGGTAGTGAATGTGATTGCTTCGTCACAAAATTTTAACGACATTGTGCTTGGGAACGTCCTGGGAAGCAACATCGCCAACCTTTTTTTGATTCTGGGCATTACCGGCCTCATTTATCCGCTGGTGGTACAATCAAGCACTACATGGAAAGAAATCCCGATTTCGCTGCTGGCCGTCGTGCTTTTATTCCTGCTGGCCAATAACTTTTTTATTTATGAAAACCCTGTAATTTCAAGGCCCGACGGATTATTTCTGCTTTTGATGTTCGGCGCTTTTATGGTATATGTTTACCGGCTTTCGAAAACCGATACTGCACCACAGGAGGTAGTAGTGAGCGAAATGTCGTCTTTCAAAATGATCGCATTTATTGTTATCGGTCTGGCCGGGTTAGTGATTGGAGGCCGCCTGGTCGTAAACAACGCCGTAGAAATCGCCACTGTATTGGGCGTCAGTGAAAAAATCATCGGGTTTACCATAGTGGCCATCGGCACATCGCTTCCCGAGCTGGCTACTTCAGTGGTGGCCGCCCTGAAAAAGAACACGAACATTGCCGTGGGCAACATTATCGGTTCCAACATTTTCAATATTTTCCTGGTAATTGCTACCAGCGCGATCGTTTCACCCGTTGTTTTCAATCCTGTTTTTAATACCGACATGTACCTGCTGGCCGGAGGTACACTTTTCCTTTTCATTGCCATGTTTACAGGTGGCAAAAAGAAGCTGGACCGCTGGGAAGCTATTATTTTATTGTTGGTTTACCTTGGTTACACTGCCATGCTGGTAGCAAAGGAAATTTGATAATGATTCACGGGAACT
>CAYRBS010000271.1:0-3658 GCA_964422335.1 uncultured Mariniphaga sp.
TCACCGTGTAATTAACATCGTCGAGGGTATGCATGGCTGTGGGAATGAGACGCAGGATAATATCACCCTTGGGTATAACCGGGTAAACTACAATGGAGCAAAACACCCCGTAATTCTCGCGCAGGTCGTACACCAGGTTTGTGGCTTCGGCTACTCCTCCTTTCATGTAAACGGGAGTAACAGGTGAGTTGGTTTTTCCAAGGTCGAAACCAGCCTCCTTTAGCCCGCCTTGCAGGGCGTTTACTACCAGCCAAAGTTTTTCCCTCAGTTCGGGCATGGAACGGAGCATATCGAGTCTTTTCAGCGCCCCCAGTACCATTGCCATGGGTAACGATTTGGCATACGTTTGCGAACGCATGTTGTAACGGAGGTAGTAACACACATCGGTATCGCCGGCCACGAAGCCTCCAATTCCGGCCATGGATTTGGCAAAGGTCCCGAAATGCAAATCAACTTTATCGGATACATCAAAATATTCAGGAACACCGGCGCCTGTTTTTCCCATTACCCCAAATCCGTGGGCATCGTCAACCAGTAACCTGAACTGGAATTCATCCTTCAGTTTTACAATTTCATCCAGTTTTCCCAGATCGCCCGACATGCCAAACACGCCTTCGGTAATCACCATGATGCCTCCTCCTTGTTTTTCGGCCAGTTTGGTTGCCCGCTCCAATTGTTTGTGCAGGTTTTCAATATTATTGTGGGGGTAAACGAACCGTTTGCCCATGTGCAACCGTAATCCGTCGAGAATACAGGCATGCGATTCCGAGTCGTAAACAACCACATCATTCCGCCCGCATACGGCATCAATTATGGAAACCATTCCCTGGTAACCGTAATTCAGCAGAAATGCATCCTCCTTGCCAACAAACGAGGCCAGTTCCCTTTCCAATTGTTCGTGTTTCGAGGTTTGTCCCGACATCATCCGCGCCCCCATCGGATATGCCAATCCGTACTGAGCGGCAGCCTCGGCATCGGTTTTTCTGATATCAGGATGGTTGGCCAGCCCCAGGTAGTTATTTAAACTCCAGGTGAGTACCTCTTTGCCCCTGAAATTCATCCGGGCATTAATTTCACCTTCCAGTTTTGGGAAAGTAAAATAGCCATGTGTTTTTTTCATGTGCTTGCCAAGATCTCCCTGATTTGATCTGAATTTTTGAAATATATCCACTTTCTGAAAGTTTAAAGATTATAGTTTGCAAATGTAAACTTTTTTAAAACTTTGGCAAATGTGTTAATTTCATCTAATTCAGTTCCTGTGTTTCAAAAAATGGTTATTTTTGCGCCATGTTTAGAAAAATGAAAGTATTTAGCATCGGGTTAATTTTATTGGCAATTGTAGCTGGCTGCGGCGAGTACAATAAAATTCTGAAAAGTTCTGACAACGAATTTAAGTACAAAAAAGCAGTGGAATACTACGAAGAGGGTGAGTATGCCAAAGCAAGCACCCTCTTTGAGGAGTTGGTGAACATATACCGTGGAACCAGCCGGGCCGACGAAATTTACTACTATTATGCAAAAAGTACCATGGGCCAGAAGGACTACATGATGGCAAACCATTATTTCAAAACATTGTTGAAAGAGTATCCCGGCAGCGATTATGCTGAAGAAGCCCGGTTTATGGTGGGTTACTGCTCCTATCTGCTTTCCCCGAAACCGCGGCTCGACCAGACAGTTACACGCGAAGCCATTGAAGCGCTGCAGTTGTACATCAATCTTTATCCGTATAGCGACCGGGTGGACGAAGCCAACCGCCTGATTGATGAATTAACCGATAAACTGGTTTACAAGTCGTATTTAAACGCCCGGCTTTATTACGATTTTGAAAATTATAAAGCAGCAGTTGTAGCACTTTCAAACAGCCTGCAGGAATATCCTGACAGCCAGTACAGGGAGGAGCTAATGTATATGTTGTTGAAATCGAAATACCTGTTGGCCATGAATAGTGTGGAAGACAAAAAAACAAGAAGGCTTACCGATGCGCTCGATGAGTATTTTTCTTTTGTAGATGCTTATCCGGAAAGCGAGCATAAAAAAGAGGCGGACAAATTTTACGAAGAAGTCGCCAATTTATTAAATTACACAGATCAGGAACAAACAAATAATAATTAGAAAATGGATTATAAAAAAACAAAAGCTGCCCAGACTACCGTTCCCCGCGACCTGGAAGTGTTAACCAGCGAAACCGGGAATATATACGAAACAGTGATGATTTTGGGGAAAAGGGCCAATCAGATTTCTTCTGAACTGAAAGAAGAGCTGAACCAAAAGTTGCAGGAATTTGCATCTTATACCGATAACCTGGAAGAAATTTTTGAAAACCGCGAGCAGATTGAAATTTCCAAATTTTACGAACGCCTGCCCAAACCTACGTTAATTGCTTTCCAGGAACTGGAAGAAGGCCAGATTTATCACAGAAATCCGACACGCGAAAGCAAACAAAATTAGTAATCTTTAATGCCCATGAAGAGGCTTCAGGGGAAAAAAATAATACTGGGAATTACCGGAAGTATTGCTGCGTACAAAGCAGCATTTCTTTTACGGTTACTGGTAAAAGAAGGGGCCGAGGTGCAGGTGGTTATCACCCCTGCCGGGAAAGAATTTATTACCCCGGTAACCTTGTCCGCTTTGTCCGGGAAACCGGTCATCAGCGAGTTTTTCGGATCGCACGATGGCACCTGGCACAGCCACGTAGATTTGGGCCTTTGGGCAGATGCCATGCTGATTGCCCCCGCCACCGCCACAACACTTGCTAAGATGGCAAACGGCATTGCCGATAACATGCTGGTAACTACCTATCTTTCTGCCAAATGCCCGGTGTTTATTGCCCCTGCCATGGATTTGGACATGTTTTTACACCCTACCACACAAAATAATATTGCCACCCTTAAAAAGTTTGGAAATGTTTTGATTGACCCTGCCGTGGGTGAATTGGCCAGCGGGCTCGAAGGAAAGGGCCGCATGGAAGAGGTGGAAAATATCCTGGAAAAACTGGTTGAGTCCTTCAGCCAAAAAAAAAACTGCTGAATAGAAAATTTCTCGTCACAGCAGGTCCGACTTTCGAAAAAATAGATCCCGTACGTTTTATTGGAAATTATTCCTCCGGGAAAATGGGGTACGCCATTGCCGAAGAACTGGCAGGGCAGGGGGCAGAAGTTTTTCTGGTATCGGGGCCGGTACCGGTTTCAACCCAAAAAGCCGGGATAACAGTTATTTCTGTGGAATCGGCAGAAGAGATGTACGAGGCGTGTATGGCCCGTTTTCCTGATTGCGACGGAGCTGTGATGGCAGCAGCAGTGGCCGATTTTACCCCGCTCAGGACAGAACCGCAGAAAACAAAAAGCGGAAATTCCAACCGGACACTTGAATTAAAACCCACCAGGGATATTGCAGCCGCCCTGGGAAAAAGGAAAAAAAACCACCAGGTTTTGGTTGGATTTGCCCTTGAAACCACCAACGAACTGGCCAACGCACAAAAAAAGCTGGAAAAGAAAAACCTGGATTTTATTGTGCTGAATTCGCTGAACGACCCCGGTGCCGGGTTCGGTGGCGATACCAATAAAATTACCATCATCGGCCCGGACAATATTCCGCAAACCTTTGAGTTAAAAACCAAGAAGGAAGTGGCAGCAGATATTGTGGAAAAGATGATTGCACT
>CAYRBS010000272.1:0-3656 GCA_964422335.1 uncultured Mariniphaga sp.
CTCCGGTATTGTACTGAACCCCGGATACGGTTATATACACCCCTGTTATACCATCAGAATCTAATGGGGCATCGGTAATTGAAAGATTGATTTTCCCGTTGCCGGTATCATCTACTTTATCACAAGCTCCAAAAAATAATGCTGTGAACAATAGCATTGGTATTAAAAACAATTTACTTTTCATACTTAAAAATTTTAATTTAAAAATTAGTCTTTACTAATATACTATCCATAGAAACTGATTTACCCTACCCGAAATTGTATTTAATTTTAATTAATGTCCGATTATTTACCTGATTCGACTGAAAGTTGGGAAAAATCAATCAGCTTTATCCCAATTCCACGGGAGAAATCAGATTCCTGTGCGGGGTCAGAAGGGAATTTTTCGGGCTTCACCAATTGGGAATAAGGTGCATTAAACTGAGCTTGAGATAAACAATATCATCTCAATTGTAAACTTCAAATAGCAAATAACTATAACACAACAAAATAGATCATAAATATTCCTGTAAAAAAGATGAAAAAGATAATTAAAATTCATTGATAAACCCCATTTTAAAGTGTAAATTGCGCCTTATTAAAACGTAAAAAACATATCAAGTTATGGCATATCAAGAAACCAATGCACCCGATATAGAACAAATGATTAGGAAATATTACAAACAGGTTATTACTGTAATTATCCTTTTGGTTTTAGGGGCAAGTTCATTTTTCCAGATAGATACGGAAGAAGCCGGCGTAGTAACCCGGTTCGGAAAACATGTAAGAACTGTTCCTTCCGGGTTAAAAATGAAAATACCTTTTATGGAAAAAGTTTACAAGGTACCCGTTGAACGCCAAAAAAAGCAGGAATTTGGTTTTCGCACGCAGCAGGCCGGAATCAGGACAGAATACACTCGCACAGGTTCCGTTACAGAAGACGAGGCGATTATGCTGACAGGTGATTTGAACCTGGCCAACGTTCAATGGGTAGTACAATACCGTGTAAGCGATCCTTACAACTACCTGTTTAAGGTACGTAATCCCGACAACACCCTTCGTGATCTTTCCGAGGCTATTACGAGGCAAATTGTGGGGGACCGTACCGTTAACGAAGTATTAACCGTTGGCAGGGCGGAAATTGCCAGTGAAGTAAAAGTCCTGCTGCAGGAGATGACCAGGGAATATTCAATGGGCATTGAAATAGCCCAGGTTGTGCTTCAGGACATCAATCCTCCGGAGCCGGTAAAACAGGCTTTTAATGCAGTAAACGAAGCACAGCAGGAAAGGGAAACCCTGATAAACCAGGCCAAGTCTGAATACAACAAAGTAATTCCCAGGGCCAGGGGTGAGGCGGAAGAAACCATTCAAAAAGCCGAGGGGTATGCCACCAAGCGCGTAAACAATGCCCAGGGGGAGATAGCCAGGTTTAACGCCCTGTACGATGAATATGTGAGCGCGCCGGAAGTAACCAAAAGAAGAATTTATCTTGAAACATTGCAGGAAGTCCTGCCTAAACTCGGGGATAAAATCATTACTTCAGAGAATGGCAACAACATGATTCCTTTACTTAAAAAGGAAATAAACTAAACCACAAAACATTAATTTGTTAAAATACATGACAATGAATAAACAAAACAAAATAATTCTTATTGCCGCGGTCATTTTTGCCGGCATTATTCTTTTATCTCAGAGTATTTACATCGTAGATGAAACCCAGCAGGTGGTGGTTACACAATTCGGACGACCAGTAGGAGAAGCAGTTACCGAACCCGGGTTGAAAATAAAAACGCCTTTTATTCAAAAAGCAAATTTTTTCGAAAAACGTTTTATGGAATGGGACGGCGATCCCAATCAGATTCCCACAAAAGAAAAAAAATTCATCTTTGTGGACAGTTATGCCCGCTGGCATATAACCGATCCCCTGCAGTTTTATAAACGCCTTACCAACGAACGGGGTGCACAGAGCAGACTGGACGACATCATTGACGGCGAAACCCGCGACCAGGTAGCCAGTCACAGCATTGAAGAAATTGTTAGGAACACCAACCGGGAGGCTGACACGACCGCCCAGATAAGTAAAATCGTGGAAGATTCCCTGGCCTCCATTGGTGTGGGCAGAAAAAAAATTCAGAATACAATCCAGGAAACAGCGAATGAAGAGACAAGAGATTTGGGCATCGAAATACTTGATTTCCGGTTTAAACGGATCAATTATGTAGAGGATGTCAGAGAACGTGTTTACGACCGCATGAAGAGCGAGCGGATTCGTATTGCCGATGAATTCAGGTCGGAAGGTGAGGGCGAAGCTTCAAGGATCAACGGAGAGAAAGAACGTGAATTGAACCAGATCCAGTCGGAAGCTTACAGAGAAGCTGAAACAATTAAAGGGGAAGCAGATGCAGAGGCTGCCCGCATCTATTCCGGCGCCTACAACAGATCAAGCAGATCAAGAGAGCTGTACAGCTTTATTAAAAGTATGGAAACGTATGAGAATACTTTCGATTCCACCACCACCGTTATTCTTTCAACCGACAGCGAACTTTACAAATACCTGGAAAGCATGGATTAAAGAGTTTCCCCCGGAAGTTACCGAAGCGAACCACCAAACAGAATATTTGATGGTTCGCTTTTTTTTATAAAATTTTATTGACGTTTAGCCGTCCAGTTTTCAACCGAACTGTACTTCTTATTCCGGACCTGTACTGTCCCAATAATATTGTCCCCCTCTACCCGACCGCTGTACACATAATTATTCCCGTTAGATGAGTCAGCAGCTGTAAAACTTATCCTGTCGCCGGAGAGCACACTGTTTTCCACCTTTAATGAGGAGTTTCCGGATGAGACATTAAGCCGGACTTTTTGAAAATCCTGTTTAACCGTCATGGAGAATGCACCTCCTCCTGCATTCCAGCTCCACTCACCGTCCACGTTTGCCGGAATTACCCAGAAGAAAACATCGCGGTTGTTTTCATTTATGTGTTTATCGGGCTGCCATTCATTCATGTCGAAATCGTTTGATACCACGCGTGATCCCGGCTGAAGGTTTTTAAGCAAATGGGGACGCAACTTAAGGTTTACCGAGTTGAGAAGGTACATCGTAATAACACTTGCCCTGCTAAAATCGGTATCAAAAATATTTCCCTCCATAAACAATACCCGGTCTGCCACACCGGCACTCAATGCGTTTTCTCTTGCTTCCTCCACACGTTTGGGGTTCAGATCAATTCCGTGGCCAAAAGCGCCCCGTTTGGCTGCGGCAATAACAATGCGCCCGTCACCCGAGCCGAGGTCAATCACGTAATCGCCCGGCCCTACATCGGCTGCATCAAGCATGGCTTCAACCACAGCATTGGGTGTAGGAACATAGGGAACATCCAGCTGCTGTGCATTTACCTTTGGCAGCAGAAAAAAAGTAAAAATGAGGCTGAAAAGAGTGGGGAAAAACATTCTTTTTACTGAAAGTTTTAACAGCGTTCTACCGTTTTTATAAAAAAGATTTCGGGTTCCAGGTAATTTTTCCATTGCATTATAATTTTAAATTATTTAACAATATTAATTTCGGGCTCTTTATAATATACTGGACTACAAGTTATAAAAAAAGTTTATCCCCGCCTTCGTTTTTAAGTGTAAAAAGTTGATGCCGACACAAAAAAATGCCTGAAAATCATTGATTT
>CAYRBS010000273.1:0-3652 GCA_964422335.1 uncultured Mariniphaga sp.
AAGCGCTTGAAAATTTTCCGGAATACCAGGCCTTTTACGAATCAATTTCAAAAAGTATTTTTGAACATCATAAAAAATAAATAATGTCTTTCTTTAAAGAAGAACTGAAAAATATTCAAGCTTTTGTTTTCGATGTTGACGGCGTTTTGTCGAAAGATACATCGCCGCTTGATGAAAACGGAGATCCGGTACGGACAGCCAATGTGAAAGATGGGTTTGCCATCCGGAATGCCATAAATTTTGGTTACCCGGTTGCCATAATCACAGGTGGAAATGTAGATAGGGTGCGTTTACGTTTTGAGAAAATTGGTGTAAAACACTATTACGACAATGCCAGCAACAAAGTGGAATGTCTGGCTGATTTTCTGGAAAAAACGGGGGTAAAAGCTGAAAATGTACTTTTTATGGGCGACGATTTGGTCGATTACCAGGCCATGCTCGAAGTTGGAATGCCCGTTTGTCCAAAAGATGCTGTATCGGAAATAAAAGCCATTTCAAAATACATTTCTCATAAAAACGGGGGGGAAGGGTGCGCCCGCGACGTGATTGAACAAACCCTCCGGTCGCAGAAAAAATGGTTTTCAGAAAAATGGTTGGTAAATAAAGCGTTTTAAATGAACTGGTTCCCGGATTACAATTATATACTTGCCTCCCGATCACCACGCCGGCAGGAACTTCTTAAATCGCTGGGGATTAATTTCCAGGTAATTGTAAAAGAAGTGAAAGAAGATTATCCGCCTGGCTTGCCCAAAGAGGAAATTCCGGTATATCTTGCCGAATTAAAAGCAGGGCCTTTTTCCCGCGAACTTTCGGGGAACGATTTGCTTATAACCGCCGATACTATTGTTTGGCATAACGAAAAAGTACTTGGAAAACCCCGTAACAGGGACGAAGCCATGAAGATGCTCCAACAACTGAGTGGCAGCTGGCACCAGGTAATTTCAGGGGTTTGCCTGTCGTCTGTAAAAAAGAAAAAATCATTCTATTCCATTTCCAATGTTCAGTTTAAAACTTTAACCCCTGCCGAAATGGATTATTACATCAGTAATTTTCATCCGTTTGATAAAGCCGGCGCCTACGGAATACAGGAATGGATTGGATTTATTGGTATTACACATATCGAAGGTTCGTTTTACAATGTGATGGGGCTGCCAGTTCAAAAACTTTACGAAGAAATCATGCAGTTTTAATCCTACCTGCCAAAAGGCTGCACATCCGAATCTGTTACATAACAATCGTGTATTTTTTGTTAACCCTTTACTCTGATAATTCGTAAATGAGATAAAAATCAAAAATAAAATGAGATGAATTATCCGTTTAAATTATTTCTGTTGGTATTTCTTGCCTTCTGTCTTTTAAATGGTTGTAACAAAAATGAACCGGTTAAGGTCGGTTTTTTAATCCATGCGTTAGATAAGGAAAGGTGGGAAAACGACCGCGACTTTTTTGTAACGAAAGTCGGGGAACTTGGTGGAACTGTAGAAGTTCGTATTGCCGACAACAGTGCCAGTAAACAATTGGCACAGGCAAAAGAATTGCTCTCCAATGGTATGGATGTTTTGGTGGTTGTGCCTGTTGATCAGTTCGCAGCCGCCGAGATTGTAGAAAATGCACATGCCCGCAATGTAAGTGTCATTTCGTACGACCGGTTGATAAAGAATTGTCCGCTCGATTACTATGTTTCAACCGATAATGTGGAAGTTGGGAAATTACAGGCCGATTACCTTACAACCATAAAACCGGTTGGCAACTATGCCCTTATTGGTGGTTCTTCAAAAGACAACAACAGCCAGTTTTTACACCTCGGGCAGATGAATGTGTTGCAACCCTTGATAGAAAGGGGCGATATTAAGGTTGTTTACGATGTTTTTACTGAACGATGGGAGGAGGAAGAAGGTTATGAACATGCCCAAAAATTACTGGCAGAAAATGATACTATTGATGCTGTAATTGCGGGAAACGATGCAATAGCAATGGGAGTTTTACGGGCTCTCAGGGAATCAGGAAAAATTGGGGAAGTGCTTGTGGCCGGAATGGATGCCGACCTTAAAAACCTTCAGGCCATTGTTGCCGGACATCAAACCTGTACCATTTACAAACCTTATGAGAAACTGGCTTCAACCGCTGCTGACCTTGCAATAACTCTGGGCCGGTCGGGCGAATGTGAAAAAACATATCAAACGGTTAGCAATGGTAAACGGTTGGTTCCTGCCTTTTTTCATGAAGGAATGGTCGTTGACAGGGGAAACCTGAAACTAACAGTAATTTCGGAAGGATACCAGACAGAAGAGGATATTTATGAATAGCAGCCTGCCGGAGGGATATTGTTTTTTCTATATTAGCGAAAGGGAATTTTATCGGAGAAGTTCCCTTCTTTTTTGCTTTGATTTCCAGAAACCGACGGCAATTATCAAGTTGAATACGCCATATATCAGCGAAAAAATTGTAATTGTACTGACAGAAAAGTCGCGCGAGAATCCTAAAATAACATTGAAAAGAATGTAGTAAAAGAAATTGCTGGAATAATAAATTAAAACAGCTGAGTTGATCCAAATGATCGGTTCTTCCACCAGTTTTTTAATTTTACCCTCAACCATAATTTTTGAAAAAAGCAAAATAGAGGCTATTATTAGAATCAGGGCGCCCGAAGCCCCTGATATGCTTGGAAATGAATAGGGACTCTGGATAAGAAACATATTGATAATGGAAAATAACTCAAAAAGTGCAATAACTGGTATCAGTATTTGTTTCCTGATAAAACCTTTCAGCTCGTGCAAATAGAATACCGCAACGAAAAAGAATGAAACGGTAATATAAAGATGCCCGATTGGCATGGTGTTTTTCAGGTGTAAAAAATATATGCTGGTATAATTGCTGATTTCAGTGATGGTCCCGGTAACCACAAACCAAAAAAAGAATTTTATCCCTTTGCCAAAATGGTGATATCGGATGATGCCAATTGTAAGGGGAATCAGAATCGTTATCCAAATGTATTTATTCAGAAGCATTACCTGAATTGTATATACTTGTTTCGTCGCAATTGGGAGGGCAGGGGTTACTGAAGTCATATACCTCAGTATTATCAGCGGCGGTCATTGTTTCTGAAACATTAGTGTAAATCATGGCATTCATTGTTTTTGAGATTCCAAACGCTATTTGTGCCACCGGTTTGTTTTGCTGCACAAATACTTCGTTTAGTTCATATTTGTTCAGCAGGTAGCCATTTGGATAAATATATTTTCGAAATGTACCCCATTCATTTTCGGGATCCAATTCCCCGGCTCTCCATTTTCGGTACCTTTTAATATTTTCAAGTACAAAGGGTGTTTCTGAAGATAGATCTTTGTTGCCCCTTCCAAGCTCGAAAACCGGTGTTTCGTAGTCGATGTAAACATCGCCACTACCCAGTAAAAATGCGGAAACCGCATAAGCGCATAATGTGTATTTTCCGTTCTTTTTTTTCGGTTCCAGCCCCAGGTAAATCCTGATTCTGTTGTCGTTTTCACCGAGCAGTAATTTGTAAGTTTCTTTTTGCAGCAGAATGGTGGGTACCGTTAAATTGAAGGTTAACTTTTCTTCCTCGCTTACATTTAGTTTCCAGTTCTGTGCCTGTTGCGGAGGGAGTTGGTCCCGTTTAAGATTCGATTTCATA
>CAYRBS010000274.1:0-3651 GCA_964422335.1 uncultured Mariniphaga sp.
CAAAAAACCGAGGTAAAATTTCAGTTGAGGTTGAAAATATAGTTACTTTGCCGCGCTGAAACAAATTGTTATGCATCATGGAAAATAATTTTGACGACATTCGCCCCTACACCGACAAAGAGGTAAAGGAGAAAATCAAACGGATGGTGAAAGATCCTGCCTTCGACAAGGTACTGATGCACCTTTTCAAAGTCCGGCCCAAGGTGGAAATGGTGAAGCTCCAGTTGCGCATGATTCGAAAAATAAAGCAGTTGCAGGGCACATTTGTTTACGATTTGCTTCGCTGGATTATCAATAACACGTCTGATGGACTGACCAGCACAGGGCTGGAAGCGCTTGACAAGAAAAAATCTTACCTGTTCATTTCCAACCATCGCGACATTATTCTCGATGCCGCATTGCTGAACTACCTGATTTTTGAAAAAGGCATGAACACCACACAAATTGCCATTGGCAACAACCTGTTGTTGTACGAATGGATTGAGCATGCCGTGAAACTCAATCGCGCGTTTATCATAAAACGAAACCTGCCGCCGCGCGAGCTGATGGAATCATCCAAAAGAGTTTCGGACTTTATCCGTCAGTCCATCACCAAAGAAAACCTGTCGGTATGGATAGCCCAACGTGAAGGACGCACCAAAGACGGGTTTGACAAAACACAGGAAAGTGTGTTGAAAATGTTGAACATGAGCAACACCAAAAGCATTTCGGAGGGATTCAATGAACTGAACATTGTGCCGGTTTCCATTTCGTACGAAATTGAACCTTGCGGCCTGGCCAAAATGAAAGAGCTCATAAAAAAAGAACATTACGGGCAGAAAAAAACCAGCAAAGACGACCTGAAAAGTATGTCGATGGGCATGTTCAACCCCAAAGGCCGCATGCGGTTTTCATTTGGCAGCCCTGTTGAGGTTGATTTCAAAGAAGCAAAATCCAAGGAACAGCAAAACCTGCAAATCAAAGAGGTGGCCGAAATCATCGACCGGCAGATTTACAGCAACTTCAAACTTTGGCCAAATAATTACATTGCCTACGATATGCTGACCATGGAATCGCGATTTAAACATAAATACTCCTCTCACGAAAAGAAAAATTTCAAAATGATGATTGAGCAGGCGATGATCCACATCGATTTCCCGATTACCGACATCCAGGAGCGGTTCCTGAAAATTTACGCCAACCCGGTAATTAACAAACTGAAAGCTACTGAAATATAATGCCGGCGCCTGTCATCATCTGGGACTGGAACGGCACACTGCTCAACGACTTAAGCCTGTGCCTTTCATCAATCAACACGTTACTGGAAAGGCGAAAACTGCCGCTGTTAGACAAACGTGCCTACAAAGAAGTTTTCTCTTTCCCGGTAAAAGATTATTACGAGGCCATTGGATTCGATTTCGGTAAGGAGGATTTTTCTGTCCCGGCCGGCGAGTTTATTGAGTTGTACGACAGCCACGTTGAAAACTGCCCGTTACAACCCGCTGCCCTGGAAACCCTTTCCCATTTCAGGCAAAAAGGCGCCCAACAGTTTGTACTTTCTGCCATGCAGCAAACCATGCTCATGCACACATTAAAACATAACGGAATCGTTGATTTTTTCGAGGGTATTGCCGGCCTGGACGATCACTACGCGGCATCAAAAATACAACGCGGGCAGCAACTTATCAGCCAATTCAATATTGAAAAGAAAAATACCTGGATGATTGGCGACACCGACCACGATTATGAAGTAGCCAATGCACTGGGCATCCGTTGTATTTTGGTGGCCGACGGGCATCAGTCGGAATCGCGGTTGAAAAAAACCGGGGCAACGGTTATTGAAGCATTAACAGATCTGGAAGAAATCGCGTTTTAAAAAATATCCCTCTTTTTAACATCCCGGATAAAAAGCTGCAGGCTGGTTTTGCCGCGGTATTCATTTTCAGTAATGGAATAACACACATCAAAAGGAAGGCCGGAAGTAATCAGGTCGAATTTATCGGATTGATTAAAAGCAATGCCCGGGAAAATACCGGAATGTACATCCGGTTCCACCAGGTCGAGCTTCAGGTGTTCTTTGCTTTTGCCTACCAGCCGGCTGGTCCCGGCATCAAACACATCTTCGGTAACAAATACAGGAGTCATATTATGCGGACCAAACGGGGCAAATTGTTTCAGAATGCGGTAAAAACGCGGGGTAATTTCGCTCAGTGTAATTTTAGCATCCACTTCAATGGTTTGCACCTGCGACAAATCGGTAATCTGTTTGGTAACAATCTCCTCGAAACGCCGGCGAAATTCCGGTATATTTTCAATTCTCAGGGTAAGTCCGGCGGCGTACATGTGCCCGCCATAGGAATCCAGCAGATCGCTGCACTGGCCAATAGCTTCGTACAGGTCGAAATCTTTTACCGACCGTGCCGAGCCGGTAGCCAGGCCATTCGATTCGGTTAAAATGATGGTGGGGCGGTAATACTGTTCGGTTACCCGCGAGGCCACAATTCCCACCACGCCCTTGTGCCAGTCGCGGTTGTAAAGCACCGTGCTGTTCATGTTTTTCATCTCGCTGTCGTTCTCAATCATGTCCAGCGCTTCCTGTGTAATATCGCGGTCAAGGGTTTTCCTGATTTCGTTGAACGAATCGATCTCCTCTCCCAGGATATCCGACTTCCCTTCGTTGTCGGCCACCAGTATCTGCACCGATTTTTTCCCGTGCTCAATCCGGCCGGAAGCATTCAGCCGCGGCCCGATTTTAAAAACAATATCGCTGATGGTAATGTCATTGCCATTGATCCCGGCAAGGTTGATAATGGTTTGCAGCCCCATCCCGGGATTTGAATTCAGTTTTTTCAACCCGTAATAAGCCAGCACCCTGTTTTCGCCGGTTATGGGCACAATATCGGATGCAATGCTTACTACCACCAAATCGAGCAGATCATAAATTTCTTCCAGTTCCACATTGTTTTTTTGACAATATGCCTGCATTAATTTAAACCCCACACCGCAACCCGAAAGTTCTTTATAAGGATAAGGGCAGTCGGGCTGTTTGGGATCGAGCACAGCCACCGCAGGGGGCACTTCATCGTCGGGATTGTGGTGATCGCAAATCACAAAATCGAGCCCCCGGTTCCTGGCATCCGAAATTTTATCCACTGCTTTAATCCCGCAATCCAGCGCAACAATTAACGAAAACCCGTTTTTCTCCGCATAATCAATGCTTTTCGGAGAAATTCCATAGCCCTCGCTGTACCGGTCAGGAATGTAATATTCAATCTGTTCGAGGCGCGGTTTCAAAAAGGAATACATCATGGCCACCGAGGTGGTCCCGTCCACGTCATAATCGCCGTAAACCAGTACCTTCTCCTGGTTGGTAATGGCGAGCTCGAGGCGTGCCACCGCTTTTTCCATGTCTTTCATCAGGAAAGGGTCGTGCAAATCGCTCAACCGGGGACGAAAAAAAGCCTTGGCTTCATTAAATGTTTTTATCCCCCTTTGTACCAGTAAACGGGCAATGGTCATGTTCACATTTAACGCTGCTGAAAGGTGTTTTATCTCGTTTGAATCGCCTTGTTTTTTTAAATTCCAGATTCTTTCCATACTACACATTTGTTTTTTTCTCCCCTGATTTGCAAAGATAACAATTGATGTTGATTTTATGTTGTGTTTCAAAAT
>CAYRBS010000275.1:0-3630 GCA_964422335.1 uncultured Mariniphaga sp.
TTAGCGGATTTTTTATCTGGTGGAAAGCGCACCGGAAGAAAAGGTGAAAAAATTAAAGACCTTTTATCTTTTGCTCAGCACCTCTTTTTCATATTGTATCACCTCCGGAATGTAACTTTCGCCATGAGGCACATCATTTAACAGGCACCAGTAGTCCCACACAGCGCCAAATGGCTGCGTTTTCATTTCTTCGAGAAAGGCCAGCCTTTCAAAATACCTGCCCTGTTCTTCCAACTTTACCAGGTAGTCAGTGGGCTCCAGCAAGGCAAACAAAAATGCTTTTTGGGCCGCGCGTGTTCCAACCACATAAGCGCCAAGCCGGTTGATGGAAGCATCGAAAAAATCAAGGCCAATGTTGGTACGGTTTAAAAAGTTATTTCGAATGATCTCCGAAGCAATCAGCTGCACGTCATCATTTAGGGTCACCACATGGTCGGAATCCCAGCGCACGGGGCGGGTAACATGCAACAGTATCTCATCCACAAACTGCAGGCATGCCGAAATTTTATCGCCCACCTGCTCCGTGGGATGAAAGTGACCGTTGTCGAGGCAGATCAGCTTGTTATTTTGAATGGCATATCCAAGATAGAAATCGTGTGAACCTACTGTCATCGACTCGGCGCCAATGCCAAACAATTTACTTTCCACCGCATCTTTCAGAAATTCTTTTGGAAATTCCCGGGCAAACCCTTCATCGAGCGACTGTTTCAGCCGGGTCCGGTAGCCGTTCCGGTCGATGGGTGTATCTTTTGAACCATCGGGAATCCAGGTGTTGTGCACACACGGCGTTCCCAGCTGTTTGCCCATTTCAGCGCCAATTTCGCGGCACCGTTTCATGTGTTCCACCCAAAACTTCCGGATTCCTTCATCTTTCGAAGAAAGCGTAAATCCACTTTCGGCTTTGGGATGCGAAAAATAAGTCCCGTTAAAATCGAGGCCTATTCCCAGCGACTTTGCCCAATCAATCCAGCCCTGAAAATGCTCCACTCCAATGGCATCGCGATCCACCCGTTTGCCGCCAAACTCGCCGTAAATAGCATGCAGGTTCAGTCGTTGTTTGCCCGGCAGCAGTTGCATCACTTTTTCCAAATCTTTTCGCATTTCCTCGATGGAGGTGGCTTTCCCCGGATAATTGCCGGTGGCCTGTATTCCGCCTCCCGAAAGCGCCGCATCGGGCGTTTCAAATCCGCCCACATCGTCGGTTTGCCAGCAGTGTAAACTAATTACCACTTCTTTCATCTTTTCCAGGGCCAATTCCGCATCCACGCCCACGGTGGCATACTGCTCTTTGGCCAGTTCATACGTTTCTTTTATAATTTTTCGGTACATTTTAAATTGATTTTTTATTCCAGGTAAAATACTTCTTCCAATGGTACACTAACCGGTGAGTTATCGGCATTCACTTTCATAATATCCGCCATATAATCCCACCACTTTTTCACGATTTCCGTTTCCCCCAAATCCTGCGAACCACCCTTACCGCTCACTTTCTGAAAAGCAAAAAGTGTATCGGTTTCTTCGTCGAAAAAAATAGAATATTCGCTGATTCCGGCTTGCTTTAGCAGCTGTTTCAATTCGGGCCAGATTTCATCGTGCCGTTTTTTGTATTCTGCTTTTTGCCCCTTGTTAAGGTGCATTTTAAAGGCTTTTCGTTCCATTTTTACAAATTATGATTCAACTACCTGATTTCAGAATTATAAAAATATCCATTATAATCAAGAATTAAAATACATTTTCTGATTAAAAATTTGTACTTTTTGACACTCAAATGGAAAAATTTATAAAATACCTGACCAGCAGCAGTGAAGATATGAACTGGGGCATTTACTTAACCACAGCCGGTTCGTTAACCATTCCGGCTCAAAGTGAATACCCCCCGAAAAAACATCCCGGCGGGTACTATTTTACCTGGAAACAGGGACGTGTTTTGCAGGAATATCAAGTGAACTACATTACCGAAGGGGCCGGAATTCTTGAAAATAAATACGGAAGGTTCGATTTAAAACCGGGAAGTTTGATGGTTACATTTCCGGGGGAGTGGCACCGTTACAAACCATTCAATGAAAAAGGGTGGACGGAGAATTACTTCGGATTCAGCGGTCCTGCGGTTGATTATTTTTTATCCCATCCCCGGTTCAACCCCAAAAATCCGGTTATTCAAACCGGCGCCCGGGAAGAATTACTGCACTTGTTCCTGAAAATATTTGAATTGGTTGAAAAAGAACCACCCGGCTTTCAGCAAATTGCATCCGGTGTGGTTATTCAACTTTTAGGCTACCTGGCAGCATTTGAGAAGCAAAAGGAATTTTCAGGAAAAAATATTGTTACCGTAATTGAAAAAGCCCGGTTTTCCATGCGAAATGAAGTGGAAAAAAATTTCGACCTGGAGGCTTTTGCCGCTGAAAACCACATTGGGTACTCCTATTTTCGCAGAATGTTTAAAAACTTTACAGGTATTTCGCCCCGGCAATATTGTTTACAGCTGAAAGTGATGCGGGCCAAAGAGCTGCTGCTCAGCACCAATAAAAGCATTAAAGAAATCAGTTTCGAACTCGGGTTTGATTCAATCTACTATTTCAGCCGGTTTTTTAAAAAGAAAACCGGGGTTACGCCATCGCAATTCAGGGGGTAATTATTCCGTGCGAAAATTTAAAAATTTTGAATGCCAGGAAAAACTGGTTGAAAAGGGACAGGCATATTTTCGAACACCCTATTTTACAGCACTTACAACCAATGGCAGGTGCTTCCCGCCAAAGGGTTCCTCTTTGAAACTGGAAAAGAATTCAATGTTTTCAAAACCAGCATTTTTCAGGAGATGTTTCAATTCGCTGCTTTTTAACGCCAGTAATAACGTTTCATTCCGAAGAATCTTTCCCTCTTTTTTCAGGTGCAATTCGGTTTGAAAACGGATGAGCGGGCTATTATCTTCAAAAACATAGCGCCGGATGAACGTTACATTTTCTGTTTCAATCAGTGGCAGTTCAGTAAGCTTTTCATCCAAAATATAGTCGTAGTTAAGAATCTGAAGCAGGAAAACCCCACCGGGTTTTAAAACAGTTTGAACGCCTTCTAACATGCTGGCAATCGAACCGGTTGAAAGCAAATGCACCAGGGTATTTCCGAAACACAACACTCCGTTGAACTGCCCGGGCTGAAAATCATTTCTCAACTTCAGCATATCGCCTTTTTGAAACTGAAGGCGGGGATGGTTCTTTTTACTTTTAGCCTGCTCAAGCAGGTCGTCGTTTAAATCAATCCCGGTAACTATTGCCCCTTCCTGTGCCAGCTTAAAAGCCAGTTCCCCTGTAGCGCAGCCAATATCGAGCAGATGCTTGTTTTTTAATTCCCCCGCTCTGTTTTTTACAAACTGAAATTGAGCCGGCTTATAAGGAAATATTTCGGAATAGCAGGCTGAAATGGAACTGTAAAATTTGTTTTGATTGTCTTTCATCACAAAAGTTTTAAATATTCAATTGTTTAAAACACGGTTTTTTTTCATTTCAAGTATCCACCCAATTTTATTGAGCATAATGAGGCTATGACAAATTGGAGGGTTGGACTTTCCAAAGTCCGGAACAATTTCTTCGACTTGGGAAAGTCGAAGTCCCGAACAAAATCTGTCATTGGCAC
>CAYRBS010000276.1:0-3629 GCA_964422335.1 uncultured Mariniphaga sp.
TTTCATTGCTACAAATTCTGAAATTTTTCAACATCGCCTAAAATTTGGTCAATAGTTATCTCAGCCACCGGAATTTTATTTTTTGCCAATAATTTTTCAAATTCAAAACGAGATAACCCTGAGAGTTGAGTCGCTTTTCCTATTGTTAATTTTCCATCTTTAAATAACGTCATTGCTATGGTTGCCTGAAAATGGGATTTAATTTCCTGTTCTGATTCATTGAGTACAATTAATAAATCAGAAGGAATTTCGATGGGTATGGTAATATTTTTCATCTCTTTTTTTTTCAAAGATAGTGAATAGATTACAATTTTTTTAGTTTCAATTTGTTATGAATTCATTACTCAATTGAAGAGTTTATGTCATTTTCAATCGAGTTTATGAACTCTTCAACTGGTGTAAATAAAGGTTGAACCGAATCACTGTCATAATCAAAAATATTGTCATAATCGCCTTTCTGTCTCCAATCATAGAGTTCTGCAAGCAACCGGCCATATTTTTTGTCAAATTTTCCTGTTTTTACAAAATGAAGTGAAAACTGGCTTTTCGTAGCTGAGTGAGATTTTGTTTGAATTTTATGCAAAACCAAAAGAGCATTTACAGCATAAAAAAGAGCATAATACAATCTGTTTACTGCTGAATTCCAAAATCCATTTTCTGCCAAAACTTTTGCAGCTTCAAATGTTTTATGCGAAGATTCAATCCTGTATCGGACATATTCTTTTCGCTCATTCTGATTCATAAACTTATTCCTTCAGTAATTACGTTTTGATAATAGGGTGTTATTTTTTGAGTTGTTTGCCAATCAGTTTTAGAATAAACAAAAACCGAAAAAGTCTCTCCTGTTTCCAGTTCCAAATCGTATAATTTGTTTCTGAATTTTCTTTCAACCTCCAGATTTGCCGGATAATCAGTTAAAATTAATATGTCCCAGTCGGAATCCTGACGTTCATCTCCCCGAGCCCTTGAACCGTAGAGTATCACAGTTGCAGCAGGGTCAATTTCACTAACGCAATTTTTTATTAACCGGCTAATATGTAGTGTTTTTTTCTTCATGTTTCAAAGATAATGAATTGATTACAATTTTTTCGTCTGCTGATGGTGTTCTTGTTTCCAACATAAGCCCTCTCCGGTTATGAATTGTTCTTTCTGTCCAAATGACTATTTTTGAATAAATTTTGAAAAACTGCTTTTTATGCAAAAAATACACATCGGATTTCTGGGCGCCGGCGGAATTGCCCGCGCTCATGCGTATGCGCTTCAGTCGTTGAAGTTTTATTACAACGATACACCGGAGCTGGTTTTTGAATCGGTGGCTTCGGCCCGCAAAGAGAGCCGCGAAAGTTTTGCTCAAAAATTTGGTTTTGCCTCGGCAGAAACGGTGGAAGAATTTACACAAAATGATAGAATAAATGCGGTTTTGATTCTGGGGCCGAATAACGTTCATTTTGAACACCTGAAATTGGCGTTGCAAATGCCCAACGTAAAATCCATTTACCTGGAAAAGCCGGTTTGCGCTTCTTTGCAGGAAGAACAGGAAATGAAAAAGCTGGCAGAAGAAGTTGGGAACCGTGTCAAAATACAGGTAGGTTTTCAGTACCTGCAAACTTCGTCAGTGCGTGAGGCACTTCAATTTTGGAAGTCGGGCAAACTGGGTAAACCCATTCATTTTGATTTGAAATATTACCACGGCGACTACCTTCAATCTTCTTATCGTGAGAAACGGGTTACACGACTCACTCCGGCACCCGACGGCGGCGCCATGGCCGATTTGGGTTCGCACGGAATCAGTTTACTGATGGCATTTCTGGGGGAAGAATTGCAAATTACCGGAGCACTGCAGGGCGGAGGTTTTTCTGATGTGCCGGCCGGTTCAGATTTGTTCAGTTCCCTTTCGCTGGTGGAACCCGAAACCGGCGCTGTGGGAAACCTTTCGGCCAGCCGGATCAGCTCAGGAACAGGCGATTTGGTGCACCTGGAATTATACGCTGAAAACGGTACTTTACGCTATTCGTCCAAAAATTCAGAATATTTTGAATACTACCTCGAAGGCTCCAACCAGTGGGTGAAACAGGTGATTGGAAGCAACTACAAGCCGGTTACCAGTTTTCCGTCGGGGCACGTTCCGCCGGGCTGGCTGCGTTCGATGGTACATGCGCATTACCAGTTTTTAACCGGAAACGATGCCAAAGCATTTACACCCGATTTGAAACATGGCCTGGCGGTTCAGCGAATTGTGCGTGAAACGGCGGAACACCTTTCCACTTTCCGAAAAAAATACGCGAATGGTTGAACGGAACAGTGGAATTTTATTACACATCACTTCGCTTCCCGGGCCGGACGGGATAGGCACAATGGGTAGGGAAGCGTACCGGTTTGTGGATTTCCTGCAACAAACCGGACAAAAATTGTGGCAGATTTTACCGCTGGGTCCTGTCGGTTACGGAAATTCGCCCTACCAGTGTTATTCAGCCTTCGCCGGAAACCCGCTGCTCATTGATTTAGGGGAAGTGGCTGAGGAGGGACTTCTGACAGAAAATGAACTGAAACACCGCCCGAAGTTTCCATCTGACCGGGTGGATTTTGAAAAAGTGAAAGCATGGAAATACCCGTTGTTGCGAAAGGCATTCGAAAATTTCCAACATAAAAAACCGGAAAAACTTGAAGGTGAATTCCATCAATTCCTGAAAGAACATACCTGGTGGCTGAATGATTACGCTCTGTTCATGGCGGCAAAAAAACATTTTCAGGATGCGCACTGGAGTGATTGGGAGCACGATTTGAAATTCAGAAAAAAGAAAGCGCTTCAGAAATATTCCGAATTGCTTTCCGAAGAAATTGAATTCCGGAAGTTTATGCAGTTTCTGTTTTTCAGGCAGTGGTTCCGGCTAAAGGATTATGCCCGCTCGAAGAAAGTGCAGATTTTTGGCGATATGCCCCTGTACGTTTCGGGTAACAGCGCTGACTTGTGGACCAACACCGGCATTTTTCTGTTGGACAAAAATCTGAACCCAACCCAGGTTGCCGGTGTTCCGCCCGATTATTTCAGCGAAACCGGCCAGCTTTGGGGAAACCCGGTTTTTAACTGGGAGAAACTGGAGCAGCGGGAGTTCGACTGGTGGCTGGCCCGGCTGCATTTTAATGTTCATCTGTTCGACAAAGTGCGGATTGACCATTTTCGCGGACTGGAATCGTTTTGGGCGGTGCCGGCCGGTGAAGAAACGGCTGTAAACGGCCAGTGGTTTCCGGCCAAAGGTTTTCAGTTGCTGAAAAAGTTTAAGGAACAGGTGGATTACCTGCCGCTGGTTGCCGAAGACCTGGGCGTAATTACCCCGGAAGTGGAGCAGCTCCGCGACGATTTTAAACTGCCGGGAATGAAGGTGCTGCAGTTTGCCTTTAGATCGGACCCGGGAAACGAACATTTGCCACACAATTACCTGCCGAAGTTTATAGCCTATACTGGCACCCACGACAACGACACTTCCCTGGGCTGGTTACATTCGTTAAAAGGGAAGGAGCGAAAACGGGTTCGCCGGTACCTTGGCCGGCCGGGAAAACATGCTTTGAATAAAGGGATTGAATGGATTTGGGCATCATCGGCTCAAAGCGCACTTATACCCATGCAGGAT
>CAYRBS010000277.1:0-3597 GCA_964422335.1 uncultured Mariniphaga sp.
CATTAAATAATTTTCTCCACCTCCTCCGGCGGATTGGCCAGTACCGCTTTATCGCCGTTTACCACCAAAGGTCGCTGAAGCAACTTTGGATTTTCGGCCAGCACTTTTATCCACTCTTCGTCAGAAAGGTCTTTTCCCTTGTAATTTTCCTTGTATTCCTTTTCCTGTGTGCGCACAAAATCGAATGGTTTTTTCCCTGTTTTTTCTATGACGTCGCGAAGTTCATCCTCCGAAATACCCTCGGCCAGGTATTTTTTGATTTCCAGATCAAACCCTTTTTCTTCCAGGTATTTCAGGCCTGCGCGACTTTTTGCGCAACGCGGGTTATGGTAAATTTTCATAACTATATGGTGTTTCCTTTTTATAAAATTATAGTAATCTTCCTGGGCGCGGTAGGTGGCTTCCGTATTTCGTTTATTGTAACTGTTCAGGAGCAACGGATCGAGAATGCGGGCTTTTGTATTATCGCGCAGCTGAATTTTCAGCATCTCCATTAATTCATATTTAATGGTTTTGTCGTACACCGGGCATGCCACTTCTACCCGCCTGTTCAGGTTGCGGGGCATCCAGTCGGCAGAAGAAATGTACATTTTTTCATCCCCGTTGTTACCGAAAAGAAATATGCGCGAATGCTCCAGGTACTTGTCAACAATACTGATAGCAGTGACATTTTCCCTTAATTTTGGGTGATCGAGCATTAACCCGAAAATACCTCTCACGATAAGATCGATTTTCACTCCCGCTTTGGCTGCTTTATACAATTTTGACATCATCCCCGGGTCAATCAGGCTATTCATTTTTAGCACCATCCAGCCTTTTTTCCCTTGTTTGGCAAGTTCTGTTTCCCGTTCAATATGCTCCAAAAAAATATTTCGCATAAAAAAAGGGCTGACTACCAGGTGCTCGTAATTGTAATGACGGTAATTCTGTTTGAAGAAATCAAAAATCTGCTCCACTTCGTTGGCCAGGCGCGGATCGGCTGTCATAAGCCCGTCATCAGCATACACTTTGGCTGTTCCTTCATGAAAATTACCGGTACCTATGTAAGCGTAATTCCTGTATTTTCCGTCTTCCTGGCGCTTTATCCAGGCCAGTTTGCTGTGTACTTTCATTCCGGGAATTCCGTTAATTACGTTGGCACCTTCTTCCTGCAACTTATTCGACCACATAATGTTGGCTTCCTCATCGAAGCGGGCCTGCAATTCAATAACTACGGTAACTGTTTTGCCATTGCGCATCGCGTTCAGCAATGCATTAATTACCCTGGAACCTTCGGCCACCCGGTAAATGGTAATTCCAATTTCTTTTACCCTGGGGTCGATAGCCGCTTCGCGCAGAAAATCGAGAAAGTGGTTGAAAGTTTGGTAAGGGAAGTGCAACATGACGTCTTTACTGCGGAGAACGCGCAAAATACTGGTGTGGGGAGGCAGGTCTTTGTGCCTGAAAGGCGGCAGTTTGGTATAAAAGTGCCTCTTTTTCCCAATTTCAGGGAAATTCATAAAATCTTTGTGATTGTGATACCTGCCGCCGGGAACCGTATTTTCCTCGTTATCCAATTTCATTTTTTTCAGAATGAAATCCAGCAAATCGTTTGGAATGTTCCTGTCGTATATAAGCCGGACAGGCTTGCCTTTTTTCCGTTTTTTGAGACTGCTGCTCATTTTTTCAATAAAACTCTTCGATATATCGTCATCGATATCCAATTCGGCATCGCGGGTAATTTTAACGGTAAAAGCCTCGTAGTGGTCGTAATCGAAATAAAAAAACAGATCGCTAAAGCAGTACCTTATCACATCATCGAGCAGCATCACATATGTTTTCTTCTTCACTTTCGGCAGCACCAGAAACCGGGCAACGGACCTCCCGGGAATCCGGATGAGCGAATAGGCAAAATCTTCCGGATTGGATTTTTTCATGAGTTTTACAGCGAGGTAAACCGAGCGGTCGCGCAGGTATGGAAACTTGTTCTTTTTGCTCAACATGATGGGCACCAGGTTGGGCAGCACTTTTTCGTAAAAATATTTCTTCACAAAAATCCCCTGCTTGTGGTCCAGCTCTTTTTCGTTGACAATAAAAATATTGTTCTCGTTCAATTCAAGCAGGATGTTCCGGAATATTCGCTGGACTTTGTTTTGTTGTTCATAAACAATTCCAAGAATTTTATCGAGCAGCTCAGGAGGGGTAAGGTTCCCCATCAGGTTTTCTTCATCTTTTCCCAAATCAACCATGCGGCGTACCGTAGCTACCCGTACCCGGAAAAACTCGTCGAGGTTGTTTGAAAAAATTCCGATGAACCGGATGCGCTCAAACAAAGGGGTATTGGGATCTTCGGCCTCCTGCAACACCCTTTCGTTAAACGAAAGCCAGCTGATTTCTCTGTTTATGAAATTTTCATTCGAATACATACCCAATACATTTAAAAGAAGCCATCCGGCAAATTATGTTGCCATCCGCTATTGCCTCTTAAAAATATAAAAAAAACCCGACTGGCCAACTTTCCAGGTGATTATTGGCCGCCGAATTCCATCAGGTAGGCTTTTATTAACCCGTCGAGATCGCCGTCGAGCACCGCGTTCACATTTCCGGTTTCGTAGTTGGTGCGGAGGTCTTTCACCATTTTATAGGGTTGCAACACGTAAGAACGGATTTGTGAGCCCCATTCAATTTTTTTCTTCTGCGATTCAATTTCCGACACTTTTTCGCGGCGTTTGCGCAGTTCAATCTCGTATAATTGCGATTTCAGCAGGCGCAGGGCATTTTCTTTGTTTCCTCCCTGCGAGCGGCTTTCGGTGTTTTCTATAACAATGCCGGTTGGCTCGTGGTGCAACCGCACTCCGGTTTCCACTTTGTTCACATTTTGGCCGCCTGCACCGCCGCTCCTGAAAGTATCCCATGTTATATCGGCAGGATTTACTTCAATCTCTATGCTGTCGTCGATGAGGGGTGCAACATAAACCGATGTAAACGAAGTCATCCGTTTGTTCTGTGCGTTAAACGGCGAAAGCCTTACCAGCCGGTGCACCCCGTTTTCGCTTTTCAGGTAGCCATAAGCAAATTCGCCTTCCACCTCCATGGTGCAGCTTTTAATGCCGGTTTCATCGCCGGGCTGCATGTTGTCAACCTTCATTTTGTAGTTGTTGTTTTCGCACCAGCGGGAGTACATTCTGAAAAGCATTTCGGCCCAGTCGTTGCTCTCGGTTCCCCCGGCGCCGGCATTGATTTTCAGCACCGCACTGAGTTTGTCCTCTTCGTTTCGGAGCATGTTTTTAGTTTCCAGCGCTTCCACCATTTTCACAGCCACATTGTAGGCTTTGTCAACTTCTTCCTCGGTGGCTTCTCCCGCCTCGAAAAACTCGTAAAGCACCCCAAAATCCTCCACTTTCTCGTTTACCTTATCAAATCCCGTTGTCCAGTCTTTAATCGCTTTGATTTTTTTCATCTGGGCTTCGGCTTCTTTGGGGTTCGACCAGAATTCCGGATCCTGTGTTTTGAGTTCTTCCTCTTTAATTTGTGTTATTTTGGCATCGTAGTCAAAGATGCCTCCTCAGCGCATCCCGGCGCTCCAGGAGGTCTTTTACCTGGTCTTTTAAAATCATT
>CAYRBS010000278.1:0-3562 GCA_964422335.1 uncultured Mariniphaga sp.
CATTCTTTTACACTCCATAGCTTATATTTTTGTTCTATACCCTGAAGACGCGCCACCGGATGATTCATTACATGGCTTTCATATTAAAACTGTCTTAATTTTTCATGTTTCTGTTTTAATTTATCAGGAAAAACCTAAAAAATGCTTCATTTTTGCAATCATGAACAAAATTTTTTTTAAAAATACAGGGACCGAATATTTATTTTTTGAAGCAGACACTTCACCACCGGGGTTACGAGTTCTTTCCGGTTAGAAATTTTTTTAGCGTATGCCGTTATCGTAAACGGGGTTTTTAAAGAAATTTCACCACTCGCATTTCATTATCAAGAAAATATTATAACAAGGTGTGTCAGTTTACCTTTGTAAAGCTGTCAGGTTGCTATTTGTTTAGCACCAGGAGAATAAAAAATTTATAAGATGGAACAAGTTTTAAGCAATGCAATTTCAATCATGGTAGTTGGCATGATTACCGTTCTTCTCATATTAGGGATGGTGGTTGTAATCGGCAATCTGCTGATACGGATAACCAACAAATTCTGGCCGCAACCTGAGGGGCCTGGAAAAAACAGGCAGGGATCAATACCCGCCGGAACAGTGGCCGCCATAGTAGCTGCAGTGGAAGCGGTTACAGGAGGTAAAGGGAAAGTAACAAAAATTGAAAAAGACTAATTATAAAAAATTAAATAATGGCAAGAGAAATTAAATTTAGCTTATTGTACCGCGACATGTGGCAGTCATCGGGCAAATATGTGCCCACCGTTGATCAATTACTGAAGGTAGCACCTGCCATCATCGATATGGGATGTTTTGCAAGAGTCGAAACCAATGGGGGCGGTTTTGAACAGATTAATCTGTTGTTTGGTGAAAATCCCAATGTAGCCAACCGTCAATGGACCCAGCCGTTTAACGATGCCGGTATCCAGACCCACATGCTCGAAAGGGCACTGAACGGTATTCGCATGAGCCCTGTACCGGCCGATGTACGGAAGTTAATGTACAAAGTAAAAAAACAGCAGGGGACTGACATTGCCCGTTCGTTTTGCGGACTGAACGATCCGCGTAACCTCGAAGGTTCCATTAAATATGCCAAAGAAGGAGGGATGATTTCCCAGGCAGCCCTTAGCTTAACTTTTTCGGAAGTACACACTGTTGAGTATTACACAGACCTGGCCGACACTCTTATTGAAAAAGGAGCAGACGAAATATGTATAAAAGATATGGCAGGCATAGGCCGTCCGGCATTCCTGGGGAAAATTGTAAAAAGCATCAAAGACAAACATCCTGATACTCCCATTCAGTACCACGGACACTCAGGGCCCGGTTTTTCAATGGCGTCCATTCTAGAAGTGGCCCGCGCCGGCGCTGAATACATCGATGTTGCCATGGAGCCACTGTCGTGGGGTACCGGCCATGCCGATGTACTTGCTGTACAGGAAATGCTGAGAGATGCAGGTTTTAAAGTGCCCGATATCAATATGAAAGCGTATATGGAAGTGCGTGCGCTTACCCAAAGTTTTATCGACGATTTTCTGGGGTACTACATCAACCCGAAAAACAGGCTGATGAATTCGTTGCTGATTGGTCCCGGCCTGCCCGGCGGTATGATGGGAAGCCTCATGTCCGACCTGGAAAACAACCTGGCCAGTCTCAACAAATGGCTGTCGAAACGTGGAAAACCGGAACTTACACAGGATGACCTGCTGATAAAATTATTCGACGAGGTAGCACATATCTGGCCAATGCTGGGCTATCCGCCACTGGTAACACCGTTTAGCCAGTACGTGAAAAACCTTGCGCTGATGAATGTAATACAACTGGAAAAAGGCAAAGAACGGTGGTCGATGATTGCCGACAATATCTGGGACATGATCCTGGGGAAATCAGGAAAACTTCCGGGAAAACTGTCGCCCGAAATCATAAAACTTGCAGAAGAGCAGGGGAAAGAATTTTTCACCGGTACACCGCAGGACTTGTACCCCGACAAGCTGGACGAGTTCCGTGCAGAAATGAAAAAGAACAACTGGGAATTTGGGCAGGACGATGAAGAACTTTTCGAACTGGCCATGCACCCGGAACAGTACAGGGCATATAAATCAGGAGAGGCTAAAGCGGCTTTTGAAGCGGACCTTGCTAAAAAAAGAGCGCCGGAAAAAACTGCAGAGGCAGCTGCTGCACCTGCACCTTCAGCGTCAAAAGATTTTGAGCCTAAAAAGCTGAATGTGGATGTAAACGGAGAAAAATACGTGGTGAATGTTTCCTATGCCGAAACCAATGGCCAGGAAATGAAGGAAACAGCCTCCGGGGCACAAGCGGTAAAAGAACCTGTTGCTGCCAGTGGACCGGTGAAGGAAGTTACCGCCCCGCTCGAAGGGAAATTTTTCCTGACAAAAGATCCTTCAGAAACTGCCATAAAACAAGGTGACAGCATCCATAAAGGAGACATTATTGGTTACATCGAGTCGATGAAAACGTACAACGCTATTGTTGCCGAAGAACAGGGAAAAGTGGCAGAAATATGTCTGAGTAACGGCGATGCAGTTGACGAGGATGATGTAATCATTAAATTGCAGTAACAGTATGCAGGATATTTTTTCGAATTTGTTTGAAATGACAGCTTTTGGGGCGATTAGCTACAAAACTGTCCTGATGTGGGTTATTGCATTTGTGCTGCTGTTTCTGGGCATCAAAAAGAAATATGAGCCGTTGTTGCTGGTCCCTATCGGTTTTGGCGTACTGGTTGCCAATTTCCCGGGTGCTGAAATGGGAATTGTGGATGCCGGGAACATAGAACTCGAGGGCGATCGTTACAAAAACCTGTTTGAAATTGCGCATGAATACGGAATCCTGAATTTTCTGTATTATTCGCTCATAAAAACCGGTTTTCTGCCTCCCATCATTTTTATGGGAGTGGGCGCCCTGACCGATTTTGGGCCGATGCTCCGAAACCTGAGGCTGGCCTTTTTTGGTGCCGCAGCGCAGATTGGTATTTTTAGTGTGCTCATTGGAGCCATCCTTTTAGGCTTCGATTTAAATGAAGCGGCATCGTTGGGAATTATTGGAGGTGCGGATGGCCCCACGGCTATTTATACCACCATCATACTGGCTCCCCATCTATTGGGGCCCATTGCCATTGCTGCTTATTCCTACATGGCGCTGGTGCCGGTAATTATTCCCCTGATATCCAGGTGGCTGATAAATTCAAAAGAGTTTTCCATCAACATGAAAGAGATGGACAAAAAGTTTCCTCCCCGCCGTGAAATCAAAAACATGAAGGCGGTAAAAATTATCTTTCCCATAGCATTGGGTACTGTTGTGGCTATTTTTGTCCCGTCGTCGGTTCCCCTGCTGGGCATGTTGCTGTTTGGTAATCTCGTAAAAGAGATTGGTACTTCTACCAGCCGGTTGGCAGATGCTGCCTCCGGGCCCATCATGAATACGGCCACTATTTTCCTCGGCCTGACAGTGGGAGCAACCATGACGGAAGAAGTTTTCCTGACTACCAAAACACTGGGAATTATTGTGGGAGGATTTATTGCATTTGCCTTTTCTGTTGCAGGTGGAA
>CAYRBS010000279.1:0-3553 GCA_964422335.1 uncultured Mariniphaga sp.
TTTTTACCCTTCCTGTAACCCGGATTATACATTTTATCGTATTTTCCGGAAAAGACTTTAAAATCATGAAACGAACCTATTTTTATCAGTTATTACCGGTAACCTTTTTGCTGCTGTTTGCCTGCGGGCAGAAATCCGGTCAGGAATTGGATGCCGAAACCTATTCCGGTTACGTGGAAAAAGGGAGTGAAATTTCGGAACAGGCGCAAAGCGCTTTGCTTACAAACGTTTCAAATGCCATGCAACAGGGCGGGAGCCTTTACGCGGTGGAATTCTGTAACCTGCAGGCATCCTCCATTATCGATAGCCTGAATACGCAGCACAATTGTGTCATTTCCCGGGTTTCAAATAAAAACCGGAACCCTGAAAATGCGCTGGAAACAGAGCATGACAAACAGTTGTGGAAGTTGTTTTTTGCGCATCACCAAAACGGGGAAACACGCGACACCCTGGTGCAGGAAAACGGGCACGTGGTTTACTACAAGCCCATTGCCACGGCCATGCCTGCCTGTTTGCAGTGCCACGGGCCGGTGGAGGACATCGATCCGGAAACCTTTCAAAAGTTACAGGAACTTTATCCCAACGATCGGGCTACAGGTTACGGAATGAACGAACTCCGGGGGATGTGGAAAATAGAATTTGAGCCATAGGGGAATTCTCCCGGCGTTAGTAGGCAATCATCACCGTACCGGTACGTACTTCGCCATTGCCCAGTTCCAGCACATAAAGGTAGGTACCCGAAGGCAGGGTTCCCCGGCCCAGCGTCCATTTGTTTTCTGAGGTGCCCCACCACCAGGCATCATCATCGGATCCCCAGTAATCCAGGTTGCCGTAATGTTCTTTTTCAAACAGTTTGTTTCCTGCCCGGTCGAAAATACGCATGATGGCATCGGGGTATTTTTCAATACAGTAAATCTGGAAGAAATCGTGCACCCCGTCGCCATTGGGCGAGAAGCCATCGGGTATGAGCAGCGCACATTCATTGTCAAAATCATCTTCCCCGTAATCCGGAACATCGTCACAGTCTGTATCGGGCAGTACCCTGATCCAGACACTGGCTTCGTCGCACATGGTGGGGAATCCATCATCGCAAACACGGTACATAAAGCTGTCAATTCCCGTAAACCCGTCATCGGGCATGTAAACGAAAGACCCGTCGCTGTTGAGTGTAACCATACCGTTCGCGGGTTCCTCCATGGGCCAGGTTATCATTTGCAGGTTATCACCGTCGGGATCGTAGTCGTTGTCTAACAGGTTACTGGTGAGCGGGTAGCACATTACCGTAAAGCTGTCGTTTACAGCCACCGGCGGATTGTTGGGCTTCCTTACGTCGATGATCACCTGTGCCGTGTCGCACATGGGGCCACAATGGATTCCATCATCGCAAACCGAGTAAACCAGGGTATCGATGCCGAAGAACCCGGGCGCCGGAATATAAGTAACCACGCCGGTAACCGGGTGTACATCTGCCATGCCTTGCGAAGGCCCGTCTGTTATGGTAACCGTAGAAGAATCGATCGCGCTGTTGGTATCGTAGTCATTTTTAAGAACCTCTATATCCACCTCTTCTTCCTGCAGGGTGATGGCGCTGTCGGCCATGGCAACCGGCGGAGTGTTGCCGATAATCTCAATGTAGAGGGTATCGGTTACCGAGCAGTCTATACTGTCGTCCGGGGTAAATACAAACATGAATGTATCGGTTTCCGCCGTGTTTATAACAGCGGGTTCCCAGGTGCCGGGTACTCCGTTCATATCGGTTTCGGGCAGCGGTGGTGGCTCTTCTCCCTGGCACAGCGGCCCGATGGGTTCCAGTTCGGGTTGAACCGTCGGCCTGACTTCAACGTAGAGGGTGTCGGTTATCGCGCAGGCATACCCGCTGTCGGGGGTAAATACATACGGATGGAGGCCGGGCATATCTGTACGGATCGAGTCGGGTGACCAGCTTCCGGGAACGCCGTTAAAGTTAGCCTCGGGCAATTCAGGCGCTTCGCTGTCCTGGCATACCGGACCGATGGAATCAAACTGCGGGATGATCAGTTCATTCACCTCGATGGTGATGCTGTCGGTTTGGAAGCAGTGATAAGAGGCATCCGGCGTAAACACATACGTGAATGAACCCGGTTCATCCGTGTTAATCATTTCTTGATCCCAGGTTCCTGAAATGCCGTTTTCGTCGGTATCGGGCAGCGGCGGTGGAGCTTCAAACTGGCAGAACGGGCCCATGGGCGCCAGTTCCGGAATGATGAATTCCCGGATTTCAATTTCCATGGTAAACGGTACTGCACACTGTCCGTCATCGGGTGTGAACACAAATTCAAGGGTGTCGGGAACATCTGTATCGATGCCTGCCGGTTCCCAGGTACCGGTAATGCCGTTCAAGTCGGTTTCGGGCAGATCCGGCGGGGTATCGAACTGGCAGAACGGCCCGATGGGATCAAATTCAGCAGTCTCCTCGCTGTAGAGTTCAATGATTTGACTGCAAGGCACAGAGACATTTCCACATGCATCGTACGCCGTGAAAGTACGGGTAACGGTTGTGGGGCAATTACCTTCTGCCTCGTCGCGGTACGTAATTCTCACCACTTCACAATTGTCCGTTGCAATTATGCCGAGTCCTTCTGCCTGGTCGAGCGGAACATCCCGTGTTGTTTCCGAATAGGTAAGCCCGGTAATGCCTCCAACGTTACTCAGGGTGGCATTGTCTTCCGAAACAGGTGCCGGGCAAGAAATCTCCGGACGTTCCTGGTCATCGATGGTTATTTCCTGGGTGCAGCTCAGTAGAGTTCCACAGGAATCCAGCATGGTGTATTCACGGGTAATGATGGTGGGACACGTGCCTTCCCTTGAAACTTCCGTTCCCTGGAAGGTTTGAACATCCAGTCCGCAATCGCTGTAAGCAGAACCACCTGCATCAACAAATTCTTCGAAACTGGCATAAATGGGTGGTTCGTCGCCTACACATTCGAGTGTATCGTCGGGCGGACAATTCATACCTGTCTCTGCGGGAAGGGCGATAATTTCCACTTCAAGACTTTCGACGCAATTGTTGGCATCGGTCACTGTAACGGAATACATTCCTGCTTCCAGCTGGCTGATGTCTTCTTCTTCGGAAGTAAATCCGTTGGGTCCTGTCCAGAGGTAGCTGTAAGGAGCGGTTCCGTCTGAAACGTTCAGATCAATACTTCCAATGGGATTCGGAGAGAAGCCGATATCTGTTTTGTCGGCAGTCAATTCCAGTGCATCCGGTTCGGTTACGTCCATCGTAAGTGTATCGCTTATATCAGCTGCATCGGTAACGATTACGGTATATTCCCCGGCCGGCAGATCGTAAATATTTTGTGTGGTTTCCCCGTTGCTCCAGGAGAAGTCGTATGGCTCAGTGCCCTCCGATACGGTCAGTTCAATGGCCCCTGTCTGGTCGCCAAAGCAGTCGATGTGCGTAATTTCCGGGTCGATGGCAAGGATGGCCGGTTCTTCCGGGGTCACGGTGAGGGTAATGGTATCAACTGCCGGAACAGGGGTAGCGCAATCCAGGTCGGAGGTGAGTTCAACA
>CAYRBS010000280.1:0-3531 GCA_964422335.1 uncultured Mariniphaga sp.
CATCAAAAAGTTCCGACTGTTGGTTTTCCAGCCATTTTTCCCGGTCGTTGCTTTCTTTTTCACGCTTTTCTTCACCTTCTGTAAAATTAGTAACCTGTTTTATTTCGCCGGTTTCAAGATTTAGCAGGAATAAATTCTGGTTCATCAAAAATGAGATGTGGGTTTCATTCAGGGCAAATTGGGGCGATGAGGCTTTTTCCAGCCAGTTGGTCAGCCGGCGTTCATTGTCTTTTTTCAGATCGTACAAAAATAAATTACCGTTGCGGACGTAAACTTTTTTGGTTTTGTCGGCATTGTAGCTCCCCCCTGCCAACGGAAGCCGAATTTTATCTTCCACCGGAACTTTTTCAATTTTTTCATTTTTCAGTGAGAAGGAATAGAGCGCCGAGAGCGTGTCCTGTTCCGGATTCCAGTCGAAATAAATTTTTTTCCCCTGTTCGCCCCAATATATATTTTCGGGCAGCGACCCCATCCATTTGTCCGGTTCCTGCATAATTTTTTCGATAGTGAGCGGACTTTGGTTGTTTGTCCGGGTTTGTGAAAAAACAGAGAAGGAAATAACCAGGAAACTCAGGAACAGTAAGTTTTTCATTTGTGAAGATTGTTGATTCGGTTTTTTGATTTTGGTTAAAATAAAATGGTTTTTGGATCCGGCCCGATATGATGGCTTTTGTCTAACCGGTCGATTTTGGCCATGTCTTCGTCGCTGATTTCAAAGTCGAAAATATCGGCATTGGAAATTATACGCTCGGGTTTAACTGATTTCGGAATGGTCACCACACCTTTCTGAATGTCCCACCGCAACACAATTTGCACGGGTGTTTTCTGGTATTTGGCTGCCAGTGCCTGTAAAACCGGCAAGTCGTTTACTTTCCCCTTCATAATGGGACTCCACGCTTCCAGCCTGATGTTTTTCGACAGGCAATAATCCAGTAAATCCTGCTGCACCAGTTCCGGGTGAAATTCCACCTGGTTTACTGCCGGCTGTACTTTACCTTCGGCCAGAAAAGGATCGAGGTGCTGAATGAGAAAATTACTGACCCCAATGGCCCTGATTTTTCCTTTCCCGTACAACTCTTCCATCGCTTTCCAGGTTTCTACCGATTTTTGTGGAATGGGCCAGTGAATAAGGTACAAATCGAGGTAATCGGTTTGCATTTTTTCAAGGCTTTCCTCAAAGGCTTTCAGTGTTTGCCGGTAACCCTGGTCGCTGTTCCACACTTTTGAAGTCAGGAAAATTTCCTCTCGCGGAACATCACTTTCTTTTACAGCCGTTCCCACACCGCGTTCGTTTCCATAAAGCGATGCCGTATCGATGCTCCGGTAACCGTGGTCCAAAGCCGTTTTAACCGCTTTTTCCACTTCGCCTCCATCGCTGGCACGAAAAACCCCCAGCCCCAGCCAGGGCATCTCAACTCCGTTATTTAAGGTAACTGTCGAAGAAATATTCATAACCCAGTTTTTTGATTTTTTTGAAGGTCACTAAAATACTATTTTTTGATTGAACTACCAGAAATGAATACTGTTGTAAATAGCGAATCTTTCCTGTTCAATACTGACATTAGCCATATTTCAATTAAAATGGTTCGGCTATATTTGTTTATTTTATTGAAATTTTGAAAAATACATACTATGAAAGTTTTCAAGTTTGGTGGCGCCTCGGTTAAAAATGCCGGGGCAGTCCGCAACCTGTCAAAAATAATGAAAGAACACACCGGGGACCTGGTGGTGGTTATTTCCGCCATGGGCAAAACCACGGATCTGCTCGAAACCCTTGCAAAAGCTTATTTTGAGAAGGATGAACAGCAATGGGAAATTTTTGAACAATTCAAAAATTTCCATACCGAAATCTGCGAACAGCTATTTGGCGCCGGCCAAACCCCCGCTCCGGTTTTAGCATTGTTTAATGAACTAAAGGATAAGCTGGAAAAATCCCCGTCGCTCGATTTTAACTTCGAATACGATCAGATTGTTCCTTTCGGAGAGCTGGTTTCCACCCGGATAATAAGTGAATACCTGAATGCTGCGGGCAGGGCAAACCAATGGGTGGATGGCCGCACCTGCATCCGCACCGATGATTTGTTCCGCGATGCCTCCATCGACTGGAAGCTAACGGAGGAATTATCGAAAAAAGTTTTCTCTTTTAACGGCATCAACCTGTATATTACACAGGGGTTTATTGGTTCAACACCGGCCAACATCCCCACTACCCTTGGAAGGGAAGGCTCCGACTTTTCAGCAGCCATTATTGGAAATGTACTGAATGCCGAAAGTGTTTCTTTTTGGAAAGACGTGCCGGGCGTGCTGAGTGCCGACCCGAAAAAAATGGCAAAAACCACGAAAATCGACTCGCTTTCGTACCGTGAAGCGGTGGAAATGACCCATTCCGGGGCTAAAATCATTCACCCAAAAACCATGAAACCACTTCACAACAAGGGCATTCCACTTTATGTGAAGTCGTTTCTGTCGCCCGATGACCCCGGAACAGTCATCTGTGAAATCGACCATAAAATTGATTTGCCCCCCATTTTTATCATTCGTGAAAACCTTGTCCTGATTACACTTTCGGCCAAAGACTTTTCGTTTATCAGCATTGAAGACATCGACCGGGTGGTCAATTTCCTGATAAAAAACCGGGTGAAAGTAACGCTCATGCAGCAATCGGCCATCGACCTGAACCTGGTACTGGACGCACCTGAAATGAATCTTGAAGAAATTTTTGAGGAGCTGACTCCGTATTACACTATCCTGTACAATACCGGTTTAACACTCATTACAATCAGGCATTATACCGAGGAAACGCTTGACCAGATTGTAAAAGAAAAAGATATCTACCTGGAGCAACACAGCAGGCTTACTGCAAGGATGCTGGTGAAGGGCTGACGATTAAAATTCCGGATTGGATTACAAGCGGCTTCTGTTTTTAAAAATATGTGCGAGCGGGAAGTGACACCGTCGCGTAAAAGCTTATTCCCGCATTTTGGAAAGTCGTTTATTCCACAAAATAATCCCGCGAGGTGATTTCTTTCACATCCGACATTTGCACCTCGGTAACCGTTAACCGCGAGGTTTCCTCAATTTCCCGGCCGTTAAACCGGTAATTTTTATGCAGCGACAGTTCATCGGGTTTGAGCTTGGAGTAAGTCACTGCAAAATTATAGGAGACATCTTCAAAATAATTGGTATTGGAATCCCCTACCGCCAGCGATTTCCCCTGTCGGTTTTGCTTGTCCGCTTTAGCCGTTCCTTCAATTTTTTGAACAAAATAATCCTCTTTTAAAACCGTAATTTCCCCTTCAAAAGCGGTGGCATGAAAATCCTGCGAACCTGCCGGGGTTGGTTCTGGCTGGCTGAAGGCAATCACCCATGCAGAGTTGCCATCTACCTCCGTTTCCTCCACAAGCGACAGCTCAAACTGGTCGAGCAGCGCGGGATTCAGCACCGAAGTGGCAGAACGCACCCAATCGAGTTCGAGCAACTCATCGAAATTGGTCACACCCGTTGAAAAGCTGTAGTCGGGTTCATTTTGCT
>CAYRBS010000281.1:0-3523 GCA_964422335.1 uncultured Mariniphaga sp.
CTTTACCTGTTGGCCCGGTGTTCCAGGTATTCTTCCAGGAATTTGTCATTCAGCTCGTCGCTGTCCCCGTAATATTCGCGCAGTTCTTCCAGCCTTTCGTGGAGATTTTCCTGTACATCGGCATAATCCGGGTCGTCGTAAATATTATTCATCTCCATGGGGTCTGTTTCCAGGTCGTACATTTCCCACTCATCAATGTCGTAGTAAAAGTGCATGAGTTTGTACCTTTCGGTGGCCACACCGTAGTGGCGCTTCACCATGTGTACCGACGGGTATTCGTAGTACGTGTAATAAACCGCGTCGCGCCACTGACTGGTTTCGCCTGCTACCAGTTGACGGAAGGATTCTCCCTGCATCTCTTCCGGGATTTCAATGCCGGCATAATCCAGGAAAGTGGGGGCAAAATCGAGGTTTTGCACCAGCTTGTCGATTTCCGTTCCCGGCTCAATTTCTTTTGGATAGCGCATCAAAAGCGGCGTGCGGAACGATTCTTCATACATAAACCGTTTGTCGAACCAACCGTGCTCCCCAAGGTAAAATCCCTGGTCGGAGGTATAAACCACGATGGTATTTTCGTCCAGCCCGGCTTCTTCCAGGTAATCCAGCACCTCGCCCACACCGTCGTCCACCGATTTGATGGTACGCAGGTAGTCTTTAATGTACCGGTTGTATTTCCACAACGCAATTTCTTCATCCGAAAGGTTGGCGTATTTTGCTTTGAATTCTTCGTTTTTGGGTGTGTAGGCTGCCAGCCAGTCTTCCAGTTGTTTTTCATTAAAGCGGTTTAGAGCGCGGTGAAACCCGGTACTGTCGCCATTTGGATCGACAATCATTTTAAAATCGTGGCCCCACTGGGCGTGGCCGTGGATTTCCATCTCCTGTTCTTTGGCTGCAGTTCCCCGGTTTTCATAGTCATCGAAAAAGTTGGCCGGGGGATCGAAGGTTACATCGTCGTACAATGTTAAATATTTAGGTGCCGGCTGCCAGTTGCGGTGTGGCGCTTTTTGATGGTAAAGAAGGCAGAAAGGCTGGTCCGGGTTGCGTTCGTTTTTAAGCCAGTCGAGGGTGGTTTCGGTGATAATTTCGGTGCAGTAGCCTTCTTTTCGCACCCTTTCACCATCGATAAGAAAATCGGGATTGTAGTATTGCCCCTGCCCCGGTAAAACCATTGAAAAATCGAATCCCTGCGGAATGCCGTCGAGATGGATTTTGCCAATCATGGCGGTTTGGTAACCGTTGGCCTGCATCAGTTTCGGGAAGTTATCCTGGTCCCAGTTAAACGGTTGTACGTTATCTACTTTGCCGTTCAAAAAACTGTGTTTCCCGGTCAGAAGCACCGCCCGGCTCGGGGCGCAGATGGAGTTGGTTACATTGGCCCGGGTGAAAATGGCGCCTTCATCGGCCAGCCGGTCGATATTGGGCGTAGGCGCCAGTTCAGCCAGGGAACCTCCATAGGCACTGATAGCCTGGTAGGCATGGTCGTCACTCATTATATAAATAACGTTGGGCCGTTGTGCTTCTTCTTGTTGGGGAGTACAGTTGATCATTCCCATACCGGCCGTGAGGAGGGCAATGGATTTTACGATGTATTGATTCATAGTAAATAATTTTTTTGATGAATTAATTATGATTGGCTATCTGTGATAATCCGATGTAGCTTTTAATTCAAGGGTATCGCCCATTGCTGTTTGTTCTGCTTCCAGCCTCTCGGACATCGCGTTCACAATATCGATGTAATCTGGATTTGAATAAACATTTTCCATTTCATCCGGATCATTTTCCAGATCGAACAATTCCCATTCATCGGTGGTGTAATAGTGAATGAGTTTATAGCGGTCGCTGCGGATTCCATAATGGGGCTGTACCATGTGCCAGTCGGGGTAGGCGTAATAGTGATAATAAGCCACATCCCTCCAGTCGTCCGGTTCTTCTTCTTCCAGGAGCGGAACAATACTTTTGCCCTGCATATCGTCTGGAATGGCAAGCCCGGCTATATCTAAAAAAGTGGCAGCATAATCGGTGTTTTGCACAATATGTTCGCTGCGTGAAGAAGGACGGGCTACCTCTGGCCACCGCACGATCAGTGGCATTCGCAGCGATTCCTCGTACATCCAGCGTTTGTCGTACCAGCCGTGGTCGCCCAGGTAAAATCCCTGGTCGGAGCTGTACACCACAATGGTATTTTCAGCCAGTCCGGATTCTTCCAGGTACTGCATCATTCTCCCGATTTCTTTGTCCATGGAAGTTACTGAACGAAGGTAATCTTTCACATAACGCTGGTATTTCCATTCGGCCAGTTCTTTTCCGCTGAGGTTTGCCTCAGCAAAAGCCTCGTTTTCGGGCCCGTACGATTCCATAAACCGGGCCAGTTGTTCCTCGTTGAGGTACCCCGGCGGAACCAGTTTTAAATCCCGTTCATTCATGTGGTTGGCAATTTCCATTTCCTGTTCTTTTAAAGCTGAACTGCGGGTGGAATAGTCATCGTAAAAATTGGATGGCAGTGGCAGGTCCACATCTTTGTACATGTCATATTCATCGGGGCCCGGTACCCATTCGCGGTGAGGGGTTTTGTGCGAATAAGCAAGAAAAAATGGTTGGGTTTCATCGCGTTGGCCTTTTAGCCAATCGATGGCCCGGTTTGTAATGATGGTGGCAGTGTGCCCGGTCAGTTTTTCCTGTCCTTCGGGTGAACCGATCACCGGGTTGTAGTAGGTTCCCTGTTGCCCCGGGTTATCGAGAATTTCCCAGTGGTCGAAGCCGGTGGGGTCAGAAAACAAATGCCATTTACCAATCCAGGCAGTTTCGTAGCCTCCGGCCTGCAGCAGTTTTGGGAAGGTTTGCTGGGCGCCGTTAAAGGTAGTGTCGTTGTTCAGCATTCCGTTCAGGTGACTGTGTTTTCCTGTGAGAATGGTAGCCCGGCTGGGTCCGCAAATCGAGTTCCCACAAAATACATTGTTGAAAATCATTCCCTGTTCAGCCAGTTGGTCGAGGTGGGGCGTTTGTACATAATTCTGCAACTCGGGGTTGTTATGTTTTTCCCCGTACGCGCCAATGGCATGGGTGGCATGATCATCGCTGAAAATGAACAGGATATTGGGCCGCTCTGCTTCCTGTTTTTGAGGTGAACAACTAATAATACCTGCGCCGGCAGTGAGGAGGGCAAATGAATTCAGTAATAATCGGTTCATTGTAATTTCTTTTAGAAGATGGTTGTTAAAGTCGGATAAAACGTTGCAATTTTACAAAAAGCAGGGCAGAAACCGAAATTATCAGGGCTCCGGGAATTCCCGCATCGGCCCCACATAGCGTTCATACGAGTCAAATATTTCTTTATCAGGTCCAACTACCCGCGGGTCTTTTGATTTTTTTAACTCTGCAGTTAAAGCCTGCTTTAGTTCTTCTTCTATATCTGAAAATGCCGGGTCGCCGGAAAGGTTGTTTAAATTGAACGGATCCGCGTTTACATCGAACAATTCAAACTCGGGCCGTTTTTCGTGCGCCCAGTCGAAATAAGGCCGGATAT
>CAYRBS010000282.1:0-3509 GCA_964422335.1 uncultured Mariniphaga sp.
ATATAATCAGTTGTTTCATCATGGCTTTGTACATATTATATCTCCGGGTTAATTAATCCTGCGGAGTCGAAAATACGTTTGCAATTTTATTAATCGTATTCCGGGTGGTTCACTTCCCCGATAAACAAAATGGCGTCCGTATCATTTTCAGTAATCGCAAAAACAAAAGGTTTGTTTACTAAAAACGGGATAGTTGGCGGCTCGTTTCCAATGCTTGTTGTTGTAAACGTTATGGAAGTAACCGCCGCCGCTTCGGTGCCGGTTTCGTTTACATCGATAAACGATTTGTGCTTTACCGCGCTGATGTATAAATCTTCATCGGTGATTTTTGAAAAATCGGCCATTTGGGCCATAAATGCTTTTTGCATGCCCATTTTTTTCAGCAGTTCGTTTAACCCCGCTTCAAAAGCGAACTTAAACCGGGGCATGGTAACATCCACGCGATCAGTTGTTTCGAATTCGTTCATCCATTTATTCCAGTTGGAAGCCGACAATTCATCCATTACATTCTGCGAATTTTTTCCGTTTTCGGGAAGAAAAACAACCATGTTGTACTGCCCGTTTCCGTAAGGCATTTTTATGGCTTTGAACAAGTTGTTGGAAGTATATTCCAGTTTTTCCAGCTTGTTCATCATCGGAACTTTTATTGTTGAGCCGTCGGTTTTATGGAAATCCAGTTCGTGCGTACCTTCTTCGTCAAATTCATTCGACCAGGTGCCGTTAAAATAGATGGCGTTTAAAAGCACCATCCGGTCGAGCGGATCCAGTCGCTCAATAATTTTGGTGATCTTCTCATTGGTTTTATCAGCCACCCAGTTGTTTATGGTTTCCACCGCCGAAGGTGAACCAAAATCGAGGCTTTCCACTTCGGCATCGTAAACGTTTTTGTTTATTTCCAGAAAAGTAGGTTTCACATCCAAAATATCGGCATAAAAAATGGCGTTGGCAATTTCAAACACCACCTCTTTGTCGAGCGATTGCAACGCATCGATAAGCATTTTGTAGGATGCATTGATTTCTTCGGTTGTCAGCCCGTTTAATTTCATGGCGTTTTCCATTTCGGTTTTTGTATCGCCTTCGGCGCCGTTGTATGCCATGGCAAGCGCTACCGAAATGCTCAGCGGCGAAATCATGATGTTTTCCTCGTCGCTGTCCTCTCTTATTTTCTGAAACATTTCCAGGCCAAATTCATTGTCGGCTTCAATTAACTGAGCCGATTTTTCATCAAGCTCAATGATTTTGTTTTCTCCGGGAACCGGATCGCTTTTCTGGCACGAACTTATGGAGGTAAGGACGAATGCCAGTAACAGTAAAATAATTGTTTTCATTTTCACTGAGTTTTTAAATGATTCCATTATGCAAGATGAAGCCCGGTTGCAAAGGGTTGCGTATGGTGTGTAAATTTTTTTATTTTTTCACGCAACCCTTATGTCCTTCAATTCATCTATTACATGATTTCGCAGCAGCAAAAAACGTGCAGCAAAGCGTTTTCAAAAAGCAGAGGATACGGTTGCAGCAAAAAAAAGATATTATCCTTACTTTTGAAAAAATTTTTGCAGGCTTGGTTTGGAAGATTTGAAAGATATAATTAACGAATGTGCCTCGGGTAATGTGCGTGCGCAGGAAAAACTTTACCGGATGTTTGCACCGAAAATGTTCGGGGTTTGTTTGCGCTATGCAAAAGACCGGACCGAAGCCGAAGATAATTTACAGGATGGCTTTGTGAAGGTTTTTTTGAATCTCAAAAATTTCAGGCACGAAGGTTCTTTTGAAGGCTGGTTAAGGCGGATTATGGTAAATGTGTCGTTGGGAAAATTCCGGAAACAGCATATTTTACAACCTGTTGACGACATGGGAAAATATGAAGACATACAGGTTTCGGACGACATTTTGGCAAAAATAGGTGCAGAAGAATTGCTGGAGTTGGTACAACAACTGCCGCCGCGCTACCGCATGGTTTTCAACCTGTTTGTAATGGAAGGGATGAACCATGAGGAAATAAGTGAAGCAATGAAAATTTCGAAGGGAACATCGAAATCGAACCTTGCACGGGCAAGGGATATTTTAAAACGTAAAGTATTGGAACTTTACAGGGAAGTTAAATCGAATGCAAATTATCCTGCATGATGAAGGAAGCAGAAAATACAGATAAATTAATTCGTGAAAAACTGGAAGGGTTTGCGGAAGAACCTCCTGCTTTTGTCTGGGACGAAATTCAGGGGCAGTTAGCCGCAACCCGAAGGAAAAAACGGATGACAAGATACAGTTGGGCGGCAGTTGCTGCCATGCTGGTGCTGGCATTTGTGGGCGGCTGGTATTTTAATGAAACTACTGAAAATTCGGTTCAGCAGGTGGCAGAGCGGGAAATGGAAAAACCCGACCGGGAAGAAAATGCAGGTACAGAGGACGGCCCGTCCCAATCGTCCGCTGAAGAGAGAACAGAGCCACGGGAAAAAGACAGCGGTTCATTCCTGGCCGGTTCCTCCGAAAGCAAATCTACCCCGCGGCAGTCAGAAGAAATTAAGACAATGCCTGCCGGGGAACAGGAAGATAATTTACTGGTAACGGCCGACAGGTTTGTTATGGAAAGGGTGGAACGCGTGGAGGCAAAGTTGACCGGACAGAAACAAACCGTTTCCCTGGCTGAAAAAGAAACTCCCCGGGTGGAAAGCGGTCTTTCTGCGTTTGAAAGGGAGGTGGTAAATGAAAACCTTCAACGGCAGGATCAGCTTTCGCAAACTCCGTCCAGATGGAAAATGGGGCTGAATGTTTCCCCGGGCTATTCATCTTATTCCTCCAGCCACAGTGCAACCTACGCCAGCAACATGACCTATGAGGAAGCGGAAGGAAACGGCAACGTGAGTGGCGGGTTTTCGGTACAGTACAAAACCGGGAAACGCCTGCGTGTGGAAAGCGGGGTTTATTATGCCCAAAACGGCCAGCAAACAGGCAGTTCACCTCAGATGTTCGGGGGAAGGGCTGAGGCTGATTACGTTGCTGCGCCCACAGAAAAGCTCTACTTTAACACCGCGGTAGATATTACCGGCAGCAGAATGGCCATGAACAGCACGGCCGGGGTCATCGAGTTCGACAAGCTGCCTGAGGGTACTGAAATTGCGGCAAATCTTGAAACAACCGGTACTTTTTCCAATTCATTGCTTACACAGGGCGAACTTTCCCAGGTTTTCGACTTTGTGGAAATTCCCTTTTACCTGCGTTATTTGTTAGTGGATTCAAAACTGGACGTGGAAGTTATGGGCGGCCTAAATGCCGGCCTGGTGGTGGGGAACAATGCGTTTATGGACAATGAATACGGAGTGCAGAAGATTGGATCGACCCGCGATATTTCCACGGTTAATGTATCGGGTACCATGGGGGTGGGCGTAACCTATGCCCTGGGTGAACATATTTCGCTTGCTGTGGAACCCCGGCTGAATTATTATATGCATTCAATTAACCGGAATCCGGAAATCGATTTCCGTCCTTACCGGGTGGGGGTTTACACCGGG
>CAYRBS010000283.1:0-3505 GCA_964422335.1 uncultured Mariniphaga sp.
ATTACATCTGTATCGCAAAGTATGGCTACTTCCTCCTCCATGCTTCGTCTCTTAATTTTTGAGAGTCAATATCTCTTCCTTCCCACAATCCCGCTGAATCAAAAAAGCTATGGTCTGAATGTTTAACTGTTTTTGATTTTTTCATTTCAACAAAATCCAACTGTTCCAAAAGCGTTTTTAAAAACTTCAGTTTACTTTTATCTTTTATTTTCAGAACAATCTCTTCCATCGAATTATTTTTTCAGCAAGTTATAAAAAATTCTTCTATTTCCCCCAGTTAGCCGGATCTTCACGCCATTCCATTAGTGTTTGCACCTGGTCCCTGGTTATATCGCCCGATTCCAGTGCGGTGTCGATTAACACCTGGTAGCGACTGAGCGGAGTTAATTCAATGTTGGCTTTTTTGAAGTTTTCTTTTGCAAGCTGAAAATTATACGTAAAAATTGAAACCATGCCAATCACTTCGCCGCCAAAATTATTTACTGCGTCAACTGCTTTCAGGCTGCTTTCTCCGGTTGATACCAAATCTTCAATAACTACTACTTTCTGGCCGGGTTTCATTTCGCCTTCCACCAGGTTTTCCAGTCCGTGCCCTTTGGGTTTCGAGCGGACATAAATAAATGGCAACTCCAGTATGTCGGCAACTAAAACTCCATGTGCAATGGCGCCGGTAGCTACGCCGGCAATTACTTCGACCTGCGGATACTTTTCTCGGATAATTTCCACAAATTTGTCGCGGATAAACGTTCGGGTTTCAGGGTAGGACAATATTTTGCGGTTATCGCAGTAAATAGGCGATTTCCACCCCGAAGCCCAGGTGAATGGGATGGATGGCTGAATTTTTATGGTGCTTATCTCTAACAGTTTCTTTGAAACTTCCATTTGTGTTTTTTCCATAGCCAAAAAATATCATGTTTATTAATATGGAACAAAAGTATAAAGTTTTTCTGAATGAGCGGGTGATAAAAATTGGGCCCCCAAAGAATATAACGTTAAATAAATCAATTGTAAACTTTGAGGATTCGTGCACTTCCAGTGATATCAGAAACTGGTTTATATCCTTTGCAGAGAGCGGGCAGAAGGAGGTTTTACTAATGCATCCTGAACCCCACCGGTTTTTCAGGCTTTTCCAGTCGGCTTTTCTGGTGGTGCAGGCAGCCGGAGGGGTAGTGATAACCGGCAATCACCTGCTTTTTATTTTCAGGAATGGAAAATGGGATTTGCCCAAAGGGAAACTTGATAAAGGAGAAAAACCGGAAGAAGCAGCCATCCGGGAGGTACAGGAAGAAACCGGTATTTCGGGGCACCGGATCGAAAAAATGTTGCCTTCCACATTTCATATTTATCCGTCGCCTTACCCCAAAACAAAAGGGCAGTGGATTTTTAAAGAAACCTTTTGGTTTGAAATGAGCTGTACCGGCCACCCGGAAGGAAACCCTCAGCAGGAAGAAGGCATTACCAAAGTGAAATGGTTCCGGAACGATGCGTTGGAAGAAGTGCTGGGCAACACCTACGAAAACCTGAAACAGATTATTTTACGTTACCGCGCTTGATTTCGTTGCCGTTCGAAAAGTTCCTTCCGCAGGAAAAGTCCAAACTGCTGTTCGAACCCGTCGAGCGGCGCTTTGGTCTGCCGGAATACAATTTTATGGTTTTCATCGAGCAGGTAAAAAGAGGGAAATGATTTTACGCGGTATTGTTGGGTAAATTCACCGTTTTCGTCAACGAGGTGTGTGCCGGGGATGTTGTTTTTATCGAGGAAAACCTTCATTTCTATGAGATCGGATTTCCGTAAAACCACAAAAATTTCGAGGTGCTCGCTGAATTGCTCCGCAATTTTTGTGAGGTATTTAAGGTGCTCCTGGCATACAATCATTTCGGTGTCGGCAAAAACCAGGTATTTAAATTTCCCGCCGCTGGTGCCTGAATTTTCGTTGGTGCACACCCGGTTTCCGTCGGTGTTTTTTAAACAGATTTCAGGAGCCATGTTCCCGGGTTGTAAATGTTTCAGTTTCTCCTGCACATTTTTTACTGTAGCAATGATATTTTCATCGTCACTTTTGGTTAGAAAATCAGATGCCAGTATTTTCAGGATGCCGGTTTGCGAAAATTCGCCCGAGTAAAAACCGTCGTGTAACATTTTTATAAGGGCCAGTTTTGCCACCGGGCCGTTTAAGCCGTAGTTGTTTTTTATGAATTCATCCAGGAAGCCGGTATTTGCCTTTGCAACTGCCTGGTTGATTTGATCGTTTTTTATGGTTTTTGCCTCAAAGCTGAGTTTGTTTTCAAACGCTTTTTCGAATAGTTCCAGAAAAGCCGGATGGGTATGTGTTTCAGGGGGGGCAGCCATCAGATCTTCCGAAATTTCTGCCGGCGAAAACCTGGAAACACCGGCTTCAACGGACTTGATTTTGAGTTTTTTGTGCCACCGGAAAGTTTCGGGAAAAGAACCGCTGAATTCACGGTCGAGAACCATCGTGAGCGAATCGAATGCCTGGCGTGATTGCCGGATGAATAATTGATTGAAATATTTGTCAGTGAGTCGGTTGAGCTGGGAATCGAAAGAAGAAACCTGGTCGTTGAGCTGATCTTCGCCAGTGGTGGCAAACCAGAATTCAACGGGTTCAAAGTAGGGGTTTTTTTGGTCGGCAAACGATTTTTCACGAATGGGTGGAAGTTTTAGTTCCAGCTTTTTTTCGGGCTCCAGGAACAGCAACCCGCGGTAAATGCCAAAATCGCAGAAAACAAAGGTTGTTTGGGTTACATCTGTTTCGGCTGTGAATTTCCCGTTTTCATCCGGTTCAAGGGTAAAAACAGGTATTTTTTCCTGTGTTACCGGGTCGGAATACCGGAAGAATATAAGTTTTTCCCCGGCGTATTCTTTATGTTGTCCTTCAATTACAGTGGCAAAAGAAGGGACTGAAACCAAAAAAATAAACAATAAGAAAAGGGCTCGTTTGTTCATCCCGTATTCTGTTTGTCGCTATTCATTTTAAATTCATTTAAATCGAGGCCGGCTGGCAGAAACATGCTGGCATCGCCGCCGTGGAATACAATGTCGCGGATGATGGTGGCATTCACCGGCGTATGTTCGGGCAAAGTAAGCAGGAATACAGTTTCTATTTCCGGGTGCATTTTTTTGTTCACCTGTGCAATGGCGCGTTCGTATTCGAAATCGGAGGAAGTTCGGAGCCCGCGCAAAATATACTTTGCTCCCACTTCTTTGCAAAAATCAACGGTGAGGCCTTGATGCACGCGCACCTGAATCTTTTTCTCATTTTCAAATACCTGGTTGATCCATTTCAACCGCTTATCCAGGGGGAAAAACGACTTTTTATTGGCGTTGAAACCGATCATCACTATAATTTTATCGAACATAGGCAACGCCCGCTTTACAATGGATTCGTGCCCGATAGTGAAAGGATCGAACGAGCCGGGAAATATAGCTGTTTTCATAGTCACTTTTTTGCCAAATTTAATGATTTTATATCAACTGGGATTATTC
>CAYRBS010000284.1:0-3488 GCA_964422335.1 uncultured Mariniphaga sp.
GAACTGACTTTTGTAAACTATGTGCGTGATCCTGAATTGGCCGACATCCATGTATTTGTTACGGATGAACGGACTGCCGGAGGTGGCCGGGAGTACCAGTTTTCATTTATTGGCCGCCGGGCTTTTGCCGGTACGGAATACACATTGGACCACCACATCCACAGGGATGCAACAAGGTCCGAGGAGCGGGAAGCAATCAACCGGTACCTGAAAATGGGCTTTGCGTCCTTTATGTTGCAAACGCCCCTGGGGGAAAGGTTCATCCTGGAATACGACGGAAACGGAGGGGATGAAACGGTTCAGGTTGCCAACGATCCCTGGGATTACTGGGTTTTTCAGGCTTACCTTGGGCGGGTTCAGTTTGACCTGGAATCGAACCAGAGTGAGTTTAACTCCCGGTGGGGGATATTTGCCGATCGTGTTACAGAAAACTGGAAATTGCGTATCAGGCCGTATTTCAATTACGGGAAGGTAAAAATCCAGGCGTCCGAAAGTGAAGAGCCTGTAGAACGGTTTCAGCGCAGGCACGGACTGGATTCTTATGCCATTAAAAGTTTGAATGAACACTGGTCGGCTGGCCTTTTTGCTACTTATTACACTTTTAACGGCCGGAACATTAAACATGAAATTCTTTTAAGTCCTGGAATTGAATACAGCCTGTTTCCATACAGGGAGGCTACCCGGAAGGCGATTACATTGACTTACCAGGTGGGGTACGGGTATTACGATTACTATGAGGAAACCATTTTTGACAAAAAACAGGAAAACCTGTTTAACCATGAGTTAAAAGGAGTGGTAAACATTCAACAACCCTGGGGCAGCATTGAAACCGGGTTGGAGGCTTCTCATTATCTCCACGATTTTAACCAGCAGCGTATGGAGTTTTACGGACAAGCGTCGGTACGGTTGTTCGAAGGTTTTTCGCTGACTTTTCAGGCTGAATACGATGTGGTAAGGGATCAGTTCGCTCTTCCAAAAGGGGAAGCTTCGCTGGAGGATATATTGCTGAAACAGCGCGAACTGGCTACCGACTTTTCATTTTCCAGTTCCATTGCTATTACGTACACGTTTGGTTCCCGCTATTCCAATATTGTGAACACGCGGTTTTAAGTTGTTTTAGTTTAGCGGCAACTCAAACCAAAACTTTGCCCCTTTGCCTTTTTCCCCATTGCTTTCTATCCCCACTTTCCCGTCGAGCTTTTCCACAATGCGCTTAACAATAGAGAGCCCCAGGCCGTAGCCATCGGCTTTTTCGGGAGCCAGGCGGGTGTATTTTTTGAATAACAAATGCTGGTCGCGGGGTGAAATACCCTGGCCGTTATCCTGTATCCAGAACCGGGCCATGTTGGCCTCGGTAATACATGCGCCCACGATAATCTCGGGTGGCGAACCGCCGTATTTTATGGAATTGGTAAGGTAGTTAACCCACACTTCCTCCACCCACGTGGCATGTCCGGTTGCCTGTGGCCATTCATCGGGTGCTGTAATCTGCGCGTTGGATTCGGCTATTGACTGCTGGATTTGTTTTTTAGCATCCGAAAAAATGCGTGCCATGTCCAGCGGTTTTCGCTCAATATCCTGGTGACTGACGGTGGCCAGGATGAGCAGTTCCTGGGTGATATTCATGGCTTTTTTTGAAGCCGTTCTGATATGCGATGCCATATCTTCCAGCATAGCGGTATCGTTCTCTTTAATGCTTTCCTGGATAATTTCGCTGAAGGAATAAACAGACCCCAGTGAACTGCGGAGGTCGTGGGCAACCGCATGCGCAAATGAATCGAGGTCATCGATTAACCGGCCCCGTTCCTCCACTTCGGTTTTCAATTGCTGATTGGTTTCCTTGAGCTTATTTTCTGTTTTTTTCAGCGATGTGATGTCATTTATTTGAATCAGGTGCCCCGATAATTGTTGGTTCTCGCTGTAAACGGGTGAAATTTGCACCTGGTAATAATGGGGGCTTTCCGGCCCGTCCGTTTCAATCCCTGTCAACTGTGTTTCTCCTGTTTTGAGTTCTGTAAGGAGATTTTTGTACCCGCCAAAAATTTCAGAAAAGGGTTTGCGGATGATGGACTTATTTTCCAGGTTAAAAATCTGTTTCACTGCCGGGTTATAATCTTCGATGAATCCTTCTGAATTGATAACGATAACTCCGTTGCTCATGGTGTCGATGAGTTTGTTGCGGGCAAACGGCACCAGGTTGAACATGCGGTACTTTACAATGCCAAAGGTAATTACCAGCCCGGTAAATACGAACAAAACAGGGGTCCAGTCGAAACCCGGAATAGGGGTGAGTCCCGTAACATACATTACATTGCCGATGAGTGGAATCAAGGTGGCAATAAGCAATGTTCCCACCTGCGATTTGTAATAGGAAGTAAACGTGTAAATGGAACGGAACAGGTTGAATATTCCTGCTAAAATTAAGGCGATGGAGTAGGCCCAGAAAATCCAGAACCAGGTTCCGTGTTCAATAAGGGTCATATTCCGGGATGCATCCAGCGTTACTTCTTTCCAAATCAGCGTGTGGTAATCGCTGGTAAGCGCCAACGGTATGGTAATAAAGGGAATAACCGATAGCAAAGTGATGTTTCGCGGAGTAATAAAATGGGTTTTCTGGCTAAACGCCGCGGTAAATAAAAAATAGCAAAGCGGCAGAAAAGCTATTCCAAGGTAAGAAAGCTCCGACCAGAACTTTTTGGATTCCAAATTGTAAGAAGTAAATTCAATTCCATAGGCCAGCGCCCAGAGTGCAGCAAAAAATTCTATCAGTATTAGATACCTGACTACCTGCGACTTTCTGTACTTCCAAAGAATGGCAATGGTGCCCAATGCAACCATAACCGCCAGGAATTCAATGATGCTTTCCCGGGGGAGTATCTCAAAAACGATATGGTTAAATTGGGCCGACATTATATTCTTCGGGGTAAAAATAGATTATTTTAGCATAGATTCAGGTGATTGTATATTATTTCTTTTTTAATTCAGAAAAAGCAAACATTTTTTCATTCGGATTCTGTAATTTGGTAAAAAAGTTTGAAATTCATTCGCTAACCCAAAAATTAAAAGTATGGCACATCGTAAGATTTCACGCCGCCAAGCCATTACCACTGCCTCTGCAGGGGCTCTGGGTATAATGGCAACCCCTCCGTTCACCTCTGTTCATCTGAAAAACGCTGACAAACTGGCTTTGCTCGGAGGCGAAAAGGTAAGGGAAGCATCGTGGCCACAATGGCCGGTTTGGGACCAGTCGGCCGAAAAAGGCATTGTTGACATGCTGCGCAGCGGCCGCTGGTGGCGGGGTAGCGGGGAAGCCGTTTCCGATTTTGAAGAAGAATATGCCCGGCTGATGGGCGCCAAACGCTGCCTGGCAACGGCCAGCGGAACTACTGCACTGCTGGTGGCACTGCATGTTATGGGAGTTGATGCCGGTGATGAGGTGCTGGTTTCGCCTTACACTTTTATTGCCACTTACAATGTGGTATTTATGA
>CAYRBS010000285.1:0-3473 GCA_964422335.1 uncultured Mariniphaga sp.
TTACGTGGAGTGCCGATCCGTCCACAAGTGTCGATGTGCAGTGGCGCACCGACACAACCGTTGAAACCGGTTCAGTAAAATACCGTGTTGCCGGCGCTGAAACCGAAAAAACGCAACCGGCAGAAAAATATGTGATGGAAGACCGCGAATTGATGAACGACCGGTTTATTCACCGGTTTACCGCCAAATTGCGTGATCTGAAACCGGGAACCAATTACGAATATTTGATTGCACCGGAAACCGACTGGTCAAAAGCCTGTACATTTTCAACTCCGGCCAGCGATGATTCTTTTTCATTTATCTGGTTTGGCGATGTGCACCATAAGCCTGAGTTTGGTGAATTGCACTACAAGGCAGAAGATTCCCATCCAGATGTGGATTTCTACACCATTTCCGGCGATTTGGTGGGCGACGGCCTTTACCGCGATCAGTGGGATGAACTTTTTGAATTCTCAAAAGACGTTCTCTGCAACAAACCGCTGATGAATGTTCCCGGCAACCACGACAACCGCCTGGGACTCGGTGCCAAAATGTACCGCGATATGTTCAGCTATCCAACCAATGGCCCGGACGGGGTTCCCAAAGAACAAACCTATTCATTCACCTATAAAAACACACTGTTTCTGATGCTTGACGCTACCTCGCCGGTGGAGGCACAAACCCAATGGATTGAAGACCAACTGGCAGAAACGGATGCAACATGGAAAATTGCCGTATTCCATTTTCCGCCATATAACTGGAATGAACCGTATTTGGATATACAGGAAGAGTGGGTTCCGGTATTCGACAAATACCATGTGGATATGGTTTTCAGCGGGCATTTTCATTACTACATGCGTTCCAGACCAATGAAGTCCGGCAAAGTGGTGGATTCATACAACGAGGGAACAGCTTATATCATTTCGCTGGGTATTCCCGGCCGGAAGCAGGAAATGACGGAAGAGCCCTACGCAGCCGTGCAGGAGCAGAATGGCTGGTTGTACCAGCATATTCAAATTGAAGGTGACCGGCTTTCTTTCCGGTCGGTTCACATCGATGGGGAAATAATAGATTCATTTGATATTCAAAAATAACTGTAAAAATATGAAAATTAAGTCGTTAGGTTATATGTTAAGTCTCTTGGTGCTTGTCTTGCTGCCTGCAGCCAGCTGGGCACAGGAACTGTTTGATACAGAGAATCGAATCTGGAAACCACAAAAAGATGAAGTTTACCTCCAGGAGGTTTCCGGGAAAGTTTTTACACCGAATGCCGTAAAATCGGTTGCTGTTTTCGAGGGCGATTGTTATGCCCTGATTGATAATGAAATTTATTTTCTGAACGGGGAGGAACTTTTAAAAGTAGAGGCAGCACCCGGCGATACCGAAACATTGAAATCGGCAGGAGGCAAATTGTGGGCGCTGGCAAAGGGTGGCTTGTTTTCCTTTAACGGTTCGGCGTGGACAAAAACCGACGACAGGAAAATGGTGGACCTTTGTATGCACCAGGAGAGTGTGCATGTGGCCACAGCCGATGAAATTTTTCGGGTTGAAGGAGAGAAACTTATCAGTTTAAAACCAGAAGATGGTTACCATTCCAGCGATGTGACCATGGTGATGGAAGACGGAACCCAGGTTCATGCACGGCCGGTGGAACTGGGACCCGTTGAAAAAATTGCTTCCTACAGCGGTACCTTGTATGTTCTTCGCCCGGGCGAGCTGGTATCATTCGACGGGCAGGTGGTCAACAACGATTTTATCGACTGGGGTTCAATTCCTTCCAAAAACACCCGGGATATGCTGAGCTTCGGGAGCAGGTTGTTTATTGCCACCGATCGCGGACTGGGCGTTCTTCGTGGCGCATCTTTGTACGAAATAAAAGGAGATGACGGCCTCCCCGTGGAAAATACCACCTGCCTGGAACACGGATTCGACGGCGATATCTGGATAGGAACCGAAAGGGGCGCCGTTCGTATGGTAGACAATGAATGGCATTATTTCGGTGCCGATCTCTGGCTGCCGGACAACCGGGTTTATGACATTGCCGTTGGTGAAAAAACAGTTTTTATTGCCACCGAAAAAGGGTTGGGTATTGTTGACTATGAACCCTACACGTTGCGCAAAAAAGCCGATTACTACGAACGCCACCTCGAAGAATGGGGGCACAAACGACTGGGATTCATTCATACGGTTTATAAAAAAGACGGGGAATGGGTGCGCGAAATAAGTGATAACGATGGCGGTCATACTTCTCCCTACCTGGCAGCCATGTGTTTTAAATATGCTGTAACAGGCGAAGAATCGGCCCGGGAGGAGGCGGTGGAAGCATTTAAGGCCATGTTGTGGCTGGAGAAAATTGTTCCTATCGACGGGTTTTTTGCCCGGGCCATCTGGTCATCCACCGGAGATAAGGATGAAAAAAGCCGGTTCGGTTCGGGTGGACTGCCGGCCAAATGGTACTCCGCATCCGATGGCAAATGGTTCTGGAAAGGCGATACCTCCAGCGATGAGGTAATTGCCATGTTTTACTCGGTTTCCATTTTTCATGAGCTGGCAGCCGAAGGAAAAGAGAAGGAAGAAGCAAAAGAATTGCTGAAAAGGGTTGCCGGTTACATTATCGACTCTGGCTGGGTGCTGAAAGATATGGACGGCGAAACCACCCGCTGGGGGCGCTGGAACCCCGAATACCTTCTCCGGCCCTACGGTTATGTCGATCGGGGGATTAACGGGCTTGAAGCCCTCACTTTCATGGAAACGGCTTATGCACTTACCGGCGATGAAAAATTTAAAAAAGGGTTGCAACAGCTTATCGACTGGGATTACCACACCAATACCATCCGTCAGAAGAATGTTTTTCCGCCCGAAAATATTGCCACCTGGGACGACAATCATGCGTTCAGAAGTTATTATACCCTGCTCCGCTATGCGGATGATCCTGTTCTCCGTTCGGTTTATTTACGCAGCCTGGAACGTACATGGGAAGTAAAACGGATGGAACAAATTCCGTGGTTCAATTTTGTGTACGGGGCCATTACCGGCAACGATTTTGAAGAGGAAAAAATGGTGAAACATTTACGCGAGTGGGTGCTCGATTGCACTGAATACAACTACTCCAATTCACACCGCGACGATTTGTTTGTGGAGCCGGGTTATAAATCGTATGAAGGGGGTAAAAAACGAATTTCTCCCCGGGAAATGGCCGTGAAACGAAGCAGTCGCAGCGCCATAGCTTTAGACGGTGGCAGAAATGGAAACCGTGTAATGGAACCTACCGGCTTTTTGCGGGATTACTGGAAAGGCCGCTACCATGGTTTTATTGAAGCGCCCGAAACCACTGAGCCGGCGTTAATTTCAGTAGAAAGAAACCGGGAGAAACAGTTGGGGGCTGCCCCTTTTGCAGGTCCGGAAAGGCCCGAAGTGTATTGATTTTAAGGACTGTTTTTTATTTGTTGAAATATTGATAGTTTTGAATTCAATTTAAAATAAGGGGAATATGA
>CAYRBS010000286.1:0-3459 GCA_964422335.1 uncultured Mariniphaga sp.
AAGGTATAAACAGCAACCGAAACCGTACCGGCAACAACCACCGTCAGCAATATTACCAGTGAACTGACTCTTCTGTACAAAAGCTCTTTTATTACCAGTTTGAATGGATTCATTTTACAGTCGTTTTTTGTGTTTACGCAGGAAAAAAATGGTAAGAAAAATTACAGTGAAAAGAATTACAACTCCTGTTGCTATAATTGATATTTCCAGTGAATGGTCTTCTTTCATCTCCAGAATTTCGGGTTGGTAGGTATTCAATCCGTCTCTCTGGTCGGTGAGCCATTTTGGCAAAGGCCGGGCTTCCATTGAATCATATCCAACCGTATCCTGCTTCATTTACTGATGAATAAGTTGAGGGTTCTCGTCGAGAATGGTATTTACCCTTGCCGGCCCGGGATTCTCCCACGATACATTGCAAAGCATACTCATTCCGGGCAAATTGTCTTTGATGAGGCAACTGCAGTCGGCGGTGAGAAAATCGATTAAAAGATGGATGTTATCTTCCGAAATTCCTTTTGCGAGCAGAGGTTCTAGCGTCCTGAACCTTCCAAAAATCCCGAACAACATCGGTTCGTTAATATCTTTCAGGTCACTCTCCACATGAAGCAGCATCGATACAAAATGTTTCTCTTCTGCACTGTTTCGGTCCAGTTCTACTACCGAAATAATGTCTCCAAACGGGGACGAAGCAACGGTATTTTTCACCACCTGCAAACCTCTCTCATCCTTTTCCTTTATTCCACTTTTCAGGTAAAGCATTACGCAAAGTTTTCCGTCCATAAGTTCGGCTGCAATTTTTTCCCTGGAAGGAGAAAAGGCAATACTACTCACTGCATTGTAATCAGCATATTCCGAAATCAGCCTGTTTTTATAGTACAATGCATAATAGGGTTTCTCAATATCTTTTTTGGATACTGCTCTGAATTGAATGTTCGCTGTTTTAAACCCGTTTTCGAGTTTTTTATTTTGCTGCATGGCAGTTTCGGAAATGGTTCCATTATGATAATAAGCCAGGTTATATTTGCCGGGAACAGCATTCAGCAAAAACCACTCCGACACTTTTGTGGTGCAGGCCATGCTCAGGATTGCAGCAATTATCAAAATTTTCAAATAAAAAGGTTTCATTCTGCCGGGTTTTTAATGTACTGTCAATGATTCCTGAATTAACTCAATCCCCGATATCAATGTGTTGCCCTTTTTCGGGACGAGATCTACCTTCAGGGTATTTCCTGCTTTTATGCCGGTGTAAGATTTTACTACTTCCTTGTCGGGTTTGCCGGCTTCTCCTGCAATATCAAAATTTTCGGTAACTTCTTCTCCCTGGATGAAAATATCGAATACCCTTTCTCCGGGATTTTTGTTTTCAAGCTCTGAAAAATAGAGCCTGACGGTGTAAGACGATTCCGGAACAGACTGGTTTTCGGCCAGGGTAATTTCCAGGTTTTTAATCCCGCCAAGGGCGCTTGAACTTACCCACGGCGTTTTTTCAGACAAAACAGAAAACGGTTCTTTCCTGATTTTAGTAATCCCCAACGTATCGATTTTCACAGGAATTTCGGGGGGCGCACCTGAAACATAAGGATATTCAAACCACAACACATTATCGTCGGAGCTTCTGTCGCCAGGCGCGTTAAAGTTCAGGCCAAGCTGTTTAACAGGCTGGCCGTTCCACTGGTAGTTACTGTTGGTCCAGTAGGCCATCCAGGGCATGTTCACAAGTGCCAGGGAGGTCTGGTTCTGATAGGCGCACTGGCATGTGCGGGTATAATCGGGCGAATTCAGCACGCCGTCGGCCGCAATTAAATTGGTTGAACAACCGGGTTTCCAGCCTCCAAGACTGCCGGTTCCTTCAAATGCATCCAGGTTAATGAACCCGGCTGAAGCCGAACGGAAGGTCAGCAGGTATTCACTGGCCGCCACAAATCCACATCCATATTCACGCTTAAAGCTCCATTTCAGTTCTTCCCCGGTTATGGGATCCGTTTCTGTAAGCGGTTCCCCGGTAAGAAGCATGAAACCTTCTCCATTGGTATAGATTTTATCGTTGTGAATGATAGGGGGATTAGAATATTTAATGGCCTTATCCCATATTTTTTCTCTGGTTTGGGCGTTGTACGCAATCATACGGTTCCCCGCTTCGCCATGCAGCATGTCGCGCGAAGGCCGGGTGGATTGCAAAAGCAGTTTGTATTCAGTTGAATAACCAAGCCAGGTTCCGAATACATCTTCCGTTTCTTCCTTAATTACCTCGCCGCTCTTTGCATCCAGGTACAATAACCTGGAACCTTCGGGCAGGGGTTCCCCTCTCCTTCTCCTTTTCGTTTCCAGATACTGTGGAAGTTTGTCGAGGCAAAACAGCATACCGTCGCCTGCAATCACCGAATTATGAATAAACCCGTGATTGGCTTTCATACTCCATAACTTTTCACCGGTAAACCGGTCCATCACCATCAACTCCCTGCTTGCCGTAAGGTCATAATTCGTAAAATTTGGATTTTTTATGCGCATGGAATCATTTTCAAGCCCCGTAAATTCAGCAAAGTTATTGCCCAGGATTAAAAGATCTTCATAAACGCCAATGTAACCCAGCTCCTTTGTATCATCATCGCTCGTGGTGAAAACCCTGACCGTCTTACCGTTTGTGATATCGATTACCTTGCATTCATTCCCTTCAATGAGGTAAACATATTCTTTTGTGGCAACATAATTGGTGCCCCGGGCATTGGCTCCGGGTAAATGAACCTGGTTGTACTTTGTGTCGAGCGGATTTTCCTCATCGTAGGTTTCATCGAAGTACACCAGCCAGTTGTCGTCCATCAATTGTTCAGATTCCCTTTTCCAGAGAACCCTTCCGGTATAAACATCGCGGGCGCTAATGCTGTTGATTCCCTGAATAATAAGCCGCCCGTCAATTACCTGCTCGCCGGGCCCGTGCCCGTGCCTCGGAAGTACATCCATATTCGAATTTCCGCCAAACCACAAAATGCCCAAAGGAGCTTTCACGAGTTGATCGTCTGATTTTACGGTGTTGGCAATATTGCCATTATTATGCGTCCAGGGCGAAGCTCCCTGCAGGGGGCCTTTCCTGGCAACCATGGAAAATCCTTTCTCCTTTTGGGCTACAGTCCCCGGAAGATTAAGTTCGCTGAAATTTTTCATTAAACGATCCGCATCCTTTCTTTTCAGGTTCAACAGTATTTTTCCACCATACGGACGGGTTATTTCAACTACCTGCTCCAGGATATCTTTGTCGCCATCGTCCACATAAAAAGGATCATTTATGATGGTAAGAGAAGAAAAATATTTTGGAAGCGAAGGAAATTTATTGCCAAAATGCTGCAAACTAAGTCGGTCTGCCGTTACCCCGGCTCTGTCGAAATATTCCCTGAGGGATTGAACCCTGTCCGGATCTTTCTCATAAACCACCATATTAAGCGACGTTTCCGACAAAAGACTTTT
>CAYRBS010000287.1:0-3450 GCA_964422335.1 uncultured Mariniphaga sp.
TAACATGCAATTTTAAAGTAATAAACCTGCATCAAAATCTGCGAATATGGACAGAAGAGCATTTATTCAAAAATCGTCAATGGGAACAGCAGCCATGGTTACTGCTTTTCACTTTCCTTCGTTTGCACAAAACCGGAAATTAAAAATCGGTCTCATCGGAAGCGGCTGGTACGGTATGGTCATTACAAGGGCAGCACTGAAAGTGGGCGGAGTGGAAGTAATAGCTGTTTGCGATGTGGATACCGAACACCTCCAAAACAGCGCAAGTGAAATCGAAAATTTACAGGGAAGCCGTCCCAAAGAGTTCTCGGACTACAGGGAATTGCTTGACTTAAGCGGGCTGGAGGCTGTAATGATTGGTACACCGCCACAGTGGCATGCCTTGCAGTTTATTGCTGCATGCGAAAAAGGGCTGGATATTTATTGCGAAAAACCGCTGGCCTACGATGTGGAAGAAGGAAAAGCCATGATAAAAGCTGCCGAAAAAGCCGGTAATATTGTGCAGATTGGATTTCAGCGGCGGCAGAGTAAAGCATTTCAAAAAGCAAAAGAACTAATTGAAGGTGGAACTACTGGTAAAATTCACCAGATCGGGGCACAAATTCATTACAATCCGTCATTGGAAGACCACACGGTACAGGAACCACCGGCATCGCTCGACTGGGATGCCTGGTGCGGACCGGCACCCAAGCTTCCCTACCGGCCAATCATCGGGCACAAAGCATGGCGCCTGGAAAAGGAATACGGTAACGGGCACCTGGTTGACTGGGGCATCCACCACATCGATATTATCCGTAAAATAATGGGATTTGGCATCCCGGATTCATTCGATACGAAAGGGAGTCTCCGCATTCTGAAAGGAAAAATAACTACCCCCGATACGCTGAATGCCGTCATGAACTTTAAAGAAATACCGGTTATCTGGCAGCACAGGCTTTGGGGCGCCGGCGATTTAAACACCCGGTTTAACAACGGAGTTTTCTTTTATGGTGAAAAGGCAACGTTGTTTGCATCCGACAATGAACTGGTGCTGATGCCTGCCGGCCAGGATCAGGAACAGGAAGGATTCGACATCCCTACACCCGACATGCAGGAAAGACATGTAGCTGATTTTGTGAACGCAGTTAAAGCAAAAGATAAAAGGTTACTGAGTTGCCTTATCGACGACGCATTTCAGTCCACTGCAACGGTACAGCTGGCTATGGCTTCGTATTACACAAACAGCAAAGTAAAATGGGATGCTGATAAAAGGTCGGTTACAGATAATAAGGAAGCTGCAAGTTTGCTGGCACGGCCTTACCGGGATGGGTATAAAAGACCGGTTGGATAAAGGTGTAAATTATGAGATGAATGGATTTGGAATCTGAAAAGTACCAAATTCCAAAAGGAAACGTAAAATATTCATGTGTAAATTTTAAATTTTTGAGAATGAAAATATTAACAGGCTTATTCCTGATGTTGTTGTCTTTTATGGTTTATGGACAGAAAAGCGAAATAATAGCAAAAAATGCTGAAGTGGAAAAAGTTGCCACGGGCTTTTCTTTTACCGAAGGCCCTGCAGTAGCTCCCGATGGCCGGGTCTATTTTACCGATCAACCCAACGACCAAATTCATGTATGGGATGAAAAAGACGGGGTTTCCCTCTGGCTGGAAGGTACCGGACGGTCAAACGGAATGTATTTTAATGCCGATGGCCAACTGTTGGCCTGTGCCGATTTGCACAATCAATTGGTATTATTCGATGAAAACAAACAGATGCAGGTCATTTATGAGGGCTATGACGGAAAGCACCTGAACGGCCCCAATGATTTGTGGATCGCGCCCAACGGCGGTATCTATTTTTCGGATCCCTATTATCACCGTGATTACTGGGAAGAAGGGCACACCGAAGTACAGGAATCCCGCGGCGTGTATTACCTGGGGCCGGAGGAAAAGGTAACAAAGGTAATTGATGACTTTACCCAGCCCAATGGATTAATCGGAACTCCTGATGGCAAAACGCTTTATGCCACCGACATTAACGAACGGAAGATTTGGAAATACGACATTCAACCCGACGGAACGCTTACCAATAAAACATTTTTTGCTCCCAACGGCTCCGACGGAATGACCATTGACCATAAAGGCAATGTATATCTCACCATGGGAAAAGTGTGGGTTTACTCTCCGGATGGGGAACTTATTGAAGAAATTGAAGTTCCCGAAAGCCCTTCCAATGTTTGTTTCGGCGGCAAAAAGCGGGACATCCTATTTATTACCGCGCGCACTTCGGTTTATACACTTGAAATGAACGTGAAAGGGGTGGATTAGTTTTAAATCAAATTCCTCAATGCGGTCACCCCAAAATGTGGATGAGTTTGCTGGCCAGCGCCACAAAATCTCCGGCTAACATTTCACGTTATTGTTGTATTCTGAATTAACGGTGGATAAAATACTATTACGTTGGGCTTAAGGGTGCAAGTACTCATATATCCGGATATCAACAAAAACATGTTATATTTGGTTTAATTATTCTGAAATATGGATGAAAAAGTAAAATATTGGAGCGAGCTTTCAGATTATGACCTTGAAACTGCTATGGCAATGTTAAATAGCAAGAGATATTTGTATGTTGGATTTATGTGTCATCAGGCCATTGAAAAAATATTTAAAGCCTATTTCACCCTCTTAAAATCCGAAACAGCACCCTATTCTCACAGCTTGTCATATTTAGCAAAGAAAGGCGAGTTCTACGATGTTTTTTCAGAGGAACAGAAAGACTTCCTCGACCAGGTCGAACCTTTAAACATTGAGACCAGATATCCATCTCATAAAGAAAGATTATTAAAAAGCCTTACCCACGAAAAGTGTGTGGAAATAATTGCAGAAACAAAAGAATTACAACAATGGATAAAAGAGAAGCTATAAGTAAAGTAAAACAATACAAAATACTACTTGGGAAACACTTTAATCTTGAATCCGTGTACCTTTTTGGTTCTTATGCAAAAGATACAAACAGGGAAGACAGTGATATTGATGTTGCTGTTGTTGTTAGCAATATTTCCGGGGATTTTTTTGAAGTAAATCCACTTCTCTGGAAATTGCGAAGACAAATCGATGACAGAATTGAGCCGGTATTAATTGACAAAAACAATGATAAATCAGGCTTTCTAAATGAAATAAAAAGAAACGGAATAGAAATAGCTTGAAAATCAATAGTCTGAATTTCAGCTTATTATATTTTTGGATTCCTATGATTAATAAGCAACAACCCACCATTCACCAAAAACGCAGCAATAATCACTAAATTACCAATCAGGGGGTCGCCCCAAACATTGATAATTTTTCCGGCCAGTGCCACAAAGCCGCCGGCCAAAATAGCCGCTGTGAGCTGCGGTTTTACAACTTTCAAACCTAACAATCCGGCCAGCATGGGCACCACAAACGCCCCGGAGAAAAAAGTGAGCGCCA
>CAYRBS010000288.1:0-3433 GCA_964422335.1 uncultured Mariniphaga sp.
TCTGTAAAAACTTAAGCATTTTTTAACATCTATCCCTGTTTTCAAAATCAAATACTTTTTCCTCTTATATTCGCACCCTGAATAAAAGAATTTTTTTTGTATGGCTAAAATAAGGGCGGCAATTACAGGAGTGGGTGCATTTTTGCCGGAATACCGGTTGACAAATGATGAATTGAGTACAATGGTGGATACTTCCGATGAGTGGATTATGCAGCGCATCGGAATTAAAGAACGGCGTATTTTAAAAGATAAAGATAAAGCCACCAGCTACATGGGCGCCGAAGCGGTAAAGCAGTTACTCGAAAAAACCAACACAACGGCCAATGATGTGGACCTGCTTATTTGCGCCACCATCACCCCCGACATGACTTTCCCGGCTACAGCCAACATTATTGCCCATAAAACCGGGATTCACAACGCCTGGAGTTTCGATTTAAATGCAGCCTGCTCGGGCTTTATTTTTGCAATGGCCACGGCTGCCCAGTTTATCGAATCAGGACGCTACCGCAAAGTGGTGGTAGTTGGCGCCGATAAAATGTCCTCCATCACCAACTATAAAGACCGCACCACCTGCCCGCTTTTTGGCGATGCCGGCACCGCCGTGTTGCTGGAACCTACCATCGAAGAGGTTGGGGTGATTGACTACATTAACCATGTGGACGGACTGGGACGCCACCACCTGCACATGAAAGCCGGAGGCTCGTTACGCCCGGCATCGCAGGAAACCGTAGCAAACGAAGAACATTTTGTTTACCAGGAGGGGCAGGCTGTTTTTAAGCATGCGGTAACCGGAATGGCCGATGTTGCCGTGGAAATTATGAAACGGCACCACCTTCAACCTGAAGATATCGCCTGGCTGGTGCCACACCAGGCCAATATGCGCATTATTGAAGCTACCGCACGCCGGATGGGCCTCAGCAAAGAAAAGGTGATGATTAATATCGAAAAATACGGAAATACTACCGCGGCCACTATTCCGCTTTGCCTTTGGGATTACGAGAAAAAACTGCGGAAAGGCGACAATATAATTCTTGCAGCTTTTGGCGCCGGGTTCACCTGGGGAAGCATCTTCCTGAAATGGGCTTATGACGGACAGGAGTAAAAGAGGAATATTGCTTTTGTTTTGCCATACCCGTAAAAAATTTGTACTTTCAGCCACATTTTTTCAGCAGAGAATGCGTTCTTTTTTTGTAAGATGATTTATTGAAGATTAAAATGAAATTTAAAATGGCAAAGCAAACATCAAAACCCTACGGTGAAACCCAAAACCAGACCATTAATATTATCAGTGAAAGCACATTAATTAAAGGAGATATTTCCTCCAGTGGCGACATCCGCATTGACGGTAAACTGGAGGGCAATATTGAAGCAAAAGGGCGGTTGGTTATTGGCCCCCAGGGAAAAGTGGAAGGCGAAATTAATTGTAACAATATTGAAGTATCAGGGTATATAAAAGGGAAAGTAACGGTTTCCGACTTGCTGACCATGAAATCTTCGGCGCAAATTTTTGGTGATATCATAGCCGGAAAACTTTCTGTTGAGCCGGGTTCACTTTTTACGGGAACTTGTACTATGGGAAGTTCAAAAGAAAAAAATGAAATACCAAAACCCAAAAAAGAAGAAAAATAATTTTAATACTTTTATTCGTTATTCCAATCTTGCATTTGAAATGATGGCAATTATTGCGGGGGGTACATTTCTGGGGTTTAAAATCGACCAGTGGATGGAGAACGAATTCAGGGGGTTTACCCTGGGGCTAATGGTCCTTTCGGTAATCGGTTCTGTTGTTTATGCCACCCGTAATCTTTTAAAAAAATGAGCAGGGAATTTAAACGGTTTACAGTAAGAATTTTTATAGCTTCCATTGTTTTGGTTGTTTTCGGATGGGTAATTTTCAGGTTCTTCGTACCCGAACAGTACATTCCGGTTTTGCCGTGGATGCTGGCTTTTTTTGCCCTGGTTACCATTGTATCCCATGGTTTTCAGCTCCGGATGGCAAAAAAGGATATGGCTAAGTTTGCACGTTACAGCATGCTTGTTTCCCTTTTCCGACTGGTGCTTTATTCATTGTTTGCCATCATTTTCCTGGCCGGGAATACTGAAAATACTGCTGTATTTGTTGTTGGTCTGGTGGTTACTTACCTGGTTTTTACTTTTCTTGAGGTAATTGATTTAGCCCGCATTACCCGGGAAAATTGATTTTTACGTCTTCTTTTTTCGATAAAATGCCTGAACCGTAAAAATTCCTTTTCCTGATTAAAAGACCTGAGGGTGTTTTAAGAATTATATGTCAATTTAGCGTATCTGCTTTGAAAAAACTTTTAAATTTGTGCAAGCTTGAAAAACAGGATGAGACTATGCCTACATTAGCCAAATGGATTTTTTTAACACTTTTTATTGCTGTTTACGGAATAACTCCGCTGACAGCCAAAACCAGTGCGGAAAACGATAGCCATTCCGCCGCCGAAAATCAAACGGAGGAAGGGTTCGATGCAGGGGAATTTGTAATTGAACACGTATTGGATGCTTACGATTGGCATATCGCTTCCATGGGCGATAAACACTTCAGTGTGCCGCTCCCAATAATACTTTACAGCAATAATCCCGAACTTCACGACGGTAAGAAACTGCATGTTTTTATGTCATCCAAATTTCACCACGGGCACGACGATTACCGTGGTTTCCGGATTTCACACAGTGAAGCATTTAAAGGAAAAATTGTTGAGCTGGATGAACAAGGCCACGAAATTGGCAGGCCAGTGGATCTTTCGATCACCAAAACCGTTACCGGCGCAATTGTTTCGGTATTGGTTTTGTTCACCCTTCTGTTTTCGGCAGTTCATACGGCAAAGCAAAACAGGGGAAGGGCGCCGTCGGGGGTACAAAACCTGTTGGAGCCTTTGATCGTTTTTATTCGCGACGAAATTGCAAAACCCTCGATAGGCGAAAAACACTACAAAAAATTTATGCCCCCGCTGCTCACCCTTTTCTTTTTTATATTATTGACCAACCTGCTGGGATTAATTCCCATTTTTCCGTTTGGGGCAAACGTTACAGGGAATATCTCAATTACCATGGTTTTGGCGCTGTTCACCTTTTTTGTAACCAATATAAGTGGCAACAAACATTACTGGAAAGAAATATTTAACCCGGATGTACCATTTTGGCTGAAGCTTCCCATTCCGCTGATGCCCTTTTTGGAAATGACGGGAATGATAACGAAACCCTTTGTGCTGATGATCCGGTTATTTGCCAACATGCTGGCAGGCCACATGATTGTTACCGTGTTTTTGAGTCTAATCTTTATTTTTGGCAGTTTGATGGGGCCCTCCGCCGGATATGTGGTTAGCCCCATATCCATTGCATTTTCGGTTTTCATTATGTTGCTCGATGTATTGGTTTCGTTTATTCAGGCGTATGTTTTTACCCTGCT
>CAYRBS010000289.1:0-3429 GCA_964422335.1 uncultured Mariniphaga sp.
GAAAAACCAATTGATTGAAAATAAGTTTTTTAATTTATCGTTTCACCGAATAAATCGGAACTTTCAGCCAGATGGAAAATTCATCGAGGCTGTCCAGGGCTTCTTCAAGGTTTGGGCAGGTTTTTATAGCGAAAGCTGGTTTCCGGGCTTTGTTTACCAGGAAAATGCGGTAATCGGTTTTTTTGTTTGAGGTTACCCTGTTCGACCAGCTGGCCACTGAATCGCGGGTAATAATAGGTACCAAAGTAACCCCGATATAAGCCCGAAGGGATTTCCACTTCCCGGTTTTTAAAATCCCAAACCATTTATTGTACTGCCTGACCTCGTATTTTTCGGTGTCCAGTTCAACTCCTGAAAACGTGAAAATAACAAGTACCGAAAATAAAACAACGATTATTCCCCAAAAAATTGCGCTGTGCAGAAGCATTCCGATTCCCGTCAAACAAAAAATCACGCCCACAAAAACGACGGTTTTCCCAAAGGGTTTTTCAATTTTGTTGTCGATTTTCAATTGTATCTTTTAAAATCTGTCATTTCAGCCACTTGTCCAGCCAGTTAAAAAACACCCGCTGCCACAAAATGCCGTTTTGCGCCTCCAATACCCAGTGGTTTTCCTCCGGAAAATAGAGAAACTGCGCCGGAATATCGCGTAAAACGGCCGAATTGAAAGCAGCTATCCCCTGCCCGGGCGGCACACGAAAATCCTTTTCGCCATGAATGACCAGGATGGGCGTATCCCAGTTTTGTACAAAATTGTGCGGCGAAAAAGTATAGGAGCGTTGTGCTGCTTCATTGTCTTTTTCCCAGAACGGCCCGCCGATGTCCCAGTTTACAAACCACATCTCTTCGGTGGTGGCATACATTTGTTCGAAGTTGAACATGCCATCGTGCGAAATAAACGCATTGAAGCGGTCCTCATGATGACCGGCAAGATAATAGACAGAATATCCGCCGTAGCTGGCACCCACTGCGCCCAGGCGGTCTTCATCCACAAACGGTTCTTTGGCCACCTCATCGATGGCAGTGAGCAGGTCCTTAATATTCTGACCGCCGTAATCCGTTGAAATCTGCTCGTTCCATTCCTGTCCAAAACCCGGCAAACCCCGCCGGTTGGGTGCTACCACAATATAATCGTTGGCCGCCATCATCTGGAAATTCCAGCGGTACGACCAAAACTGGCTCACGGTTCCCTGGGGGCCACCCTGGCAATAGAGCAATGCAGGATATTCTTTATCGGGATCGAAATCCGGCGGATAAATCACCCAGGTGTGCATCTGCTTTCCGTCGGTGGTTTCCAGCCAGCGTTCTTCCACTTCGCCCATTGTTAGCTGGTCCAGCATTCCCTTGTTAACAGCAGTCATCGGTTCATCTTCCCCTGTTTCCGGATCCACAAGGTACAACTCAGCAGGCTGCGACATAGACACTTTCTGCGCCACCAGTTTATCCCCTGCAGGTTCGGCAGATTGATAATTATGAATCCCATCTGTAAGTCGCGCTATGTCACCCTCTTCCATACTGACCCGGTAAATTTCGTCGGTCGCCTGAATGTTGCTGATAAAATAAACCGTTTGGCTGCCGGCGCCCCACTTCAGGCTGTTTACATTTTGGTCGAATCCGTCGGAATAATCCGTTTTCTCCCCTGTTTCGAGGTTCGCCACAAATAACCGGTTCTTGTCCGATTCGTACCCGTCGCGTTCCATACTTTCCCAGGCGAGGTATTTGCCATCGGGAGAAAAAACAGGATTCTTGTCGTATCCCATCATTCCTTCCGTAAAATTCGTTGTCTGGCCTGTTTCCGTATTATACAAATAAATATCGGAGTTGGTGGAAACGGTATAATCTTTACCCGATTTCTTTTTACAAGTATAAGCCAGCGTTTTGCTGTCGTGGCTCCAGGTAATCTGTTCAATGCCGCCAAACGGTTTCATGGGTGAATCGAACCGTTGGCCCTCCATTATGTCGGTGCCTTCTCCCACTTCGCCATTGGTATATTCAGCCCAAAAAACATGGTTGTATGAATAATCGTGCCATTCATCCCAATGGCGGTACATCAAATCGTTTTCGAGCCGGGCGTTGGCTTTTGGCAGATCAGGAAACATATCGTGGATGTCATCATCCAGCTTCACACTTTTTATATAAAAAATTTTTGATGCATCGGGAGCATATTCAAACCCTGAGATTCCTCCTTCAATTTCTGAAACCTGCAATGAACCGGAACCATCGGGATTCATTTCCCACAATTGGGTGCTTCCGGAGGCGGCCGAAAGGTACCCGATTTTTTGTCCGTCGGGCCGCCAGACAGCATTAGATTCGTTGGTGGCAGAATTGGTCAGGTTGGTGGGTTCACCTCCCGAAACCGGAACAGAGTAAATATCGCGGTAGGGTTTGTTTTCTTCAATATTGTAATAAGTAACGGTATATAAAACCGTTTTTCCATCGGGTGAAACACGGGGACTGCCCATCCTTCCGAACGACCAGAGCACCTCGGGGGTCATTCGGTCCGAATCGAGTTGGGGCGTTTCCGGCAAATAATTATCTTGTTGCAATAGTTCCGTTTCCGGGTTACAGGCTATAAAAACCATCAAAACTGAAATAAATAAATACTTTCTCATTGGGACAGGAAAATTTTGTTTAACATGAATGAAGGGTAAATTTAAAATATTCCACGCGAAATCCGCAAAACATATACACGGAATAACCGTTTTTTTATCTCTTGATAAAAAAAGAATATTTTATACTTTTGTCTCGTTTTAATTTAGATTAAATCTTAATTGGTTGGAAAAACTTAAAATAACAAATATCAGGCACCTGACGGAGACAACATTTGTGGTGCGAATGGAACGGAATAATTTGCCGTTTCAAACAGGGCAGTTTATTATATTACGGAGGTTGAATACGGTGGATCAGCGGGAATATACGGTTTACAGCGGCGAGCAGGACCCTTTTCTTGAAATTTTGGTGAGGGAAATAGCAGAAGGAAAAGTAACCCCCCGCCTGAAAAAATTAAAACAGGGGATGGAACTGGAGGTGGACGGACCATTTGGTTTCTTCCGGTTTCAGCCGCAAATGTTTCCCAAAAACCGGTTCCTGTTTGTGGCCACCGGTACCGGCATCAGCCCGTTTCACAGTTTCGTGCGTACCTACCCCCATTTAGATTATCACCTGGTACACGGAGTGCGTTTCGGAAAAGAAGCTTATGACCACGCCGATTTCGACAAACAAAAAATTACGCTGTGTACCACCGGCGACCGGTCAGGAGATTTTAACGGAAGGGTAACCGATTACCTGGCTACCCTGGAAATTGAACCAACCACCCCCTGTTTTTTATGCGGAAACAGTGAAATGATACAGGAAGCATTTGATATTTTAACCTGGAAAAAGGTGCCGGTGCAAAACATTTACACCGAAGTCTATTTTTAATTTTTTTAT
>CAYRBS010000290.1:0-3417 GCA_964422335.1 uncultured Mariniphaga sp.
CATTATTAGTAACGGTACCGGTGGAGGTGCCTTTTACTACCACTGTCACTCCGGGCAATGAAAGTCCTTGAGGGTCGGTTACCACCCCGGTAACGGTTTGCTGTTGCTGGGCTGCTTCTGTCCGTCTTTCTGTTTTTTCTGCCTTGTAGATAATAATTTGCCGGTCGTAAACATCCCAGCCAACATTTTGGTCTTTAAAACCGGCATCGAGCACCTGGTGGATGGTAGCATCCTCCAACTCGATGGTCAGTTTTTTTTCAAAATCCAGGTCTGCGTCCTGGTAGAGAAAGACAAATTCGCTGTTTTTCTCTACAAACGCCATCAGGTCATTAACTGTCCCGTTCTTTAGTTTAATGTCAAGACGGGTGTTTTGCGAATAACTGTTGGCGCTAACCGTGAGGATAAAACCAATTAGAAGTAATAATGTCAAACGCATAATTCGTACCCATTTTTTTTTGGTTTCCTTTGTCAGAAAACCGGTTAAACAAAAAATTTTCATAATTTTGAACGATTTAGAATTAATACTATTAATACGTGGTATTATTTGATTGACCCGGGAGGCCTGCCCTGTGAAATAACGCTAATTAAATTTCACAGGGTGAACACCCTTCCGGGTTTTTGTTTTACTTACTTAATTACATAAAGCCGTTTGTTTGATTGTTGAATCTCCAGGCCGGTCATCCGCTCGAGGTATTCAAAAACCTCGCTTTGTTCCTGGTTTACGTCTAATTTTCCGGAAACCCGGATTCCCCCTTTTAAAGGATCGTCAAACTGAAACCGGATGTTGTAGTATCGCTCCAGCTTTTTCGTAATCCGGTTGAACTCGGTACTTGAAAAATGAAACAACCCTTCGGTCCAGAGGGTGTACTCTGCCACATCCACCGGCCGGGTTTGAGTTTCCTTTGTTTTTTTGTTAAAATAGGCCAACTGGCCAGGTTCCAACCGGATTCCTTTTTCACGCCGTCCGGCGCCAACCGGTTTAATTTCCACACTCCCGTTATCGAGTACCGTCTGCACCGAATAATCTTCGGGATAGGCCATTACATTAAACCGTGTTCCCAGTACCTGCACTTTTACATCAGTGGTTTTTACCACAAATGGTTGCTCTTCGTTTTCCATGACATCAAAAAATGCCTCGCCCGCAAGATATACCTCCCGGGTTTTGTCCACAAACCGGGAAGGATAAATCAACCGGCTGCCTGCATTGAGCCATACCTGTGTTCCGTCGGCCATCTTAATTCTTGTGCGACTGCCGTAAGGAATCGTCAGTGTATTCATTGCAGGAGGCCCGTTTTCGTCCTCCTCCTGAAGGGTTTGTTCCTGGTTCAGGATAACTTCCCCTTTCCCTGAATACTCCAGCTCCGATTCGCCCTGATTAAGTGCATATTTCCCGCGATCGCCAATAATCAGGGTGGGTTCCTGCACCTGGGCAGGCAGCGCAGAATTGTCAACAATTATTTGCGGCTGCCTGCTTTCCATGTACAGGTAAACTAAACTACCACCAATGGTTAAAAACAGCAACGCTATGGCCGCATAACGCATTAAATTCCGTGCCATCCTGATTCGTGCCCCTTTCCGGTCGGTCCGTTCCAGTATGCGCACAATCCGTTTGGCCAGCGCCCTTTTCTCTGAATCGGTGAGTTTCTTTTCCTCGTATTTGAGATGAATTTCTATCTGTGATTTTAATTCTTTGATTTTCTCTGCCTGTTCGGGATTGGTTTCCAGGTAGTGGGTCCAGTATGCATCAATTTCAGGGGACGGATGAAATATCCATTTGAAAAACAGTGGGTTTTCTATTATTCGGTCGTAAATGTTCATCCGGTTTGATTCAATTTAGTTTTATCGGGTTTTCCGATTGCTGCACATAAGAGGAAGGGGGGACGGAAAAGGGGACAAAAAATTATATGTTGCAGAACATGTTGTTTAAATTAGTAGTAAGTATTGAGTACAAAGTATCGAGATGGGGAAAAGGAGTTCGACATTGTTTGATATGGTTTGAAAGAAGTTCGACAGTCGTTCGATTTTGTTCGAAAAGTTTTGACAGGGTTTGACAATGGGTTGAAAAGATTTGTTCCATATATAGTTCGATACAACCGTACAATATCAAACCTTCAAACCTTCAAACAACGTCGAATTTTCAAACTCTTCAAATTATCTATTTGTATTTGTTTCCTTTCATGTTGCTGTTTCTCAGATATTTTATGAAGTTTTTGATTTTTATACCTTCTTCTGACAGCTTATTGTAAATTGTTTTGAACTCGGCTTCAGAAATGTATTGCCTGTCAAACGCCCGTATTAATTGCGACCGACATTCCCCGCATGAACCTTTTGAAATGAAAAGAAAGTGACTGAATTCTTTATTGCCTTCCCGTTCGAATCCTTCCGCTATATTATCCATAATTGAACCCGAAGAATCATTTATTTGCCTCACCAGACCAAAATCTTTACTAAATTCCGGATAATTTATAATAACGTAAATATTCTGACATATTTCTCTTGCCAGTTTCCAAATTTCCAAATCTTCGAAGTTGTTTATAGTTGCCATATTTTATAATTTTATCACATTTTCAACTAATTAAAAATGTTCGAAATGGTTTGACAATAGTTCGAGGTGGTTTAAAGTATCTACGCAGCATCAAACAACTCTCGAACTCTTCAAATCCTCAAACCTTCAAACACGTCAAACTCTTCGAACTCTCGAACCTGCTAATCCCTCTTCACTTCCTCAAGCAAACCAAAAACAACTCCAGAAAATCCTCTCCCAGCTTGCCTCGCAAGAGTTTCAGCACACGGGAGACCTGCTTTTTTGCGGTGTCAGGCTTACAGTTGAGCAACTCCCCTATTTCCTTGTAGGTCAATCCGCTATTGAACTTAAGAAACAGCAGTTCCCTTTTTTTTGCATCCAACCCTCTTAACTCTTTTTGCAGCATTCCGGTGTGTTCTTCCAGCTCATCCAGTTCAACCTCTTCCAATGGAAATTTCAGGTCGAAATGTTCCACAAACTGTTCGGGATGGGTAAAACGGAACTTTTCTTTCAGTTTCCGGAAAATAATGCGCTTCAGTGATTTATAAAGATAAAATTCGAGCGAACCGGGATTTCGCAGCTTGCTGTGATAATTATACATATCGATAAACAAATCCTGGATAGCATCTTCCACCAACGCCCGGTGGGGAGTAATTTTAGAACCATAGGCAAACAGTGCATCCACGTATTCGTTGTAGATTGTTTCAAAAGCCCGGCGGTCGCCGGCCCTGAACTTTTCCCAGATGAGTTCCCAATATTCTTTTTCGTCGGTGCGGCTCACGTTTATCGTTTAATCAGATTTTGTTACATGGCTAAGTTAATTATTCTTCGATACAATCACTAATACGCCCGCTGAAAAACAATCTCACTCAACCCGGCCATTTGCCTGTTTT
>CAYRBS010000291.1:0-3416 GCA_964422335.1 uncultured Mariniphaga sp.
ATTAACTTAAAATTAGTATTATGAAGCATTCTTTTAACCTTTTAGTGTCTGTAATGGTTGTTGCAACCCTCGTCGTTTTTCAGTCCTGTCAAAAAGATGAATTTTTGGAGTATCCGGCCGAAAATGCAACACAGGATGTAGTGTTAAAAAAAGCGGACGGAACCCGCACATTTTACGGGCCTTCCGTTGAAGTTGGCGACGGGGTAGCACGCACGTACGTGAAAGAAAACAGGGAAGGAAACCCTGTTGAAGTAGGTCTGAACTTATCTGCGAAGGCATTGGAAAATTTGCCAACCGAGCATGCCGGGTTTGTTTTGCCTTTTCACCCCAATAAAGGGCAACGGTTTTACGACCATGTTTTACTGGGGTGGGAACCCATGGGGCATGAACCGGATGATGTTTACGATTTGCCCCATTTCGATATTCACTTCTATTTCACCTCAATAGAAGAAAGGGAAGCTATTGAGGGTCAGCTTGATCCGGATATTGAGCCTGCCGGACAGTACATACCGAAAGATTACGTTATGTTGCCGGGAATCGTGCCGCAAATGGGCGCCCACTGGGCTGATGCCACAGCGCCCGAATTGCCCTGGAACGGGGGTGCTTTGTTCACCCATACCTTTATATGGGGTTCGTATAATGGGGAATTTACTTTTATGGAACCTATGATTACACGGGATTTTCTGTTAGGTTTGACCGGAGAGCCAGCTATAACAGAAGAGGTAAAACAACCTTCGGCCTACAAGCGCGACGGCTGGTATCCATCCTACTACCGTATTGAACGGACAGACCGCCCCGGACAATATACCATTGCACTAACCGGTTTGGAGTGGAAGGACGGTGAGTAACGTTTCCCGAATAACTCAACATTTAATAGAAAAAGCCTGCCGGAATTCAGCTTCCGGCAGGCTTTTCTATTGGCACATTAATTTTTTGAAAGTTCCGGGTTTTTATTTATTTCCCCTGAAATCGAACCATAATTTTATCGGGTAATTTTCATCTCCGGTATGTCCGCCAAAATGTCCTTTTCCGCTTTGCGGTCCCAGTGCTTCAGGTTGTTTAAACTTGGTTCCAATGGCCGGTATTTCGTATAAAAAAGATAAGTCGCCTTCGGGGAATGGCGGGTGTGTGCCACCAGCCACATGTTTCGGTTCCTCCGGTGTAAAAAGCTGGAAAAACAGGTTGGGCGTTTCGGAAACAATGGTAAAATCCGATTCGGTGGTTTCCAAAGTTGCCCAGTACAGGTTTCCGTGGTAGCCTTTAAACTCAGGATACACCAGGTTGTTGAAACTTTCGCCGGTAACGGTATTGTTGTAATCCTTTTCCCAAACACCGAAATTGCTTCCTTTCAGCCGGTTTTTCCAAACCCGGTAAGGGCCGCGGCCCATCCATTTTATTCCGGTACATTTTTCTTCAGGATAACTAAAGGAGATGCCTATAAAATCTACTTCCCTGAACCATTTGTGCAGCGGACTGGCTTCCAGTTTTAACAAGCCATTTTTGTGCAGTATCCAGGTTATTTTTTGGGGATAATTGTCGGTTGAAATCTCAAAAGTGAAATTTCCTTCCGCATTATTTTCCCATTGGGTACCGGTGATTTTCGATTCTGCTCCTGTTGGCACCGGACCGCCATTTAATGACAGTTCTCCTTTTTTGTTTTTTATCGAAAGCAGCGTTCCGTCGGCTTTTGAAAATGAAATTTCCAGACCATTTACAGAGGCGTTCACAGCATTTTCGTTTTCCTGAATGCTGATTTCATTTTCTTCGACGGCAAACGTTTCTATGATTTGTTCAGCTTTTTCCCAGGTTTGCAGCACCGGCCAGCTCCAGGTGTACAATTCATTTCCATGCGGATCGGTTGCAGTAAAAATGAACAGGTCGGCATCCTCAAACGTCTCGCCAAAATCTATGATCAGCGCGGATGTTTCTCCCGGCCCGGCATTGGGCCCCGGGAGCGTCCCACTGCCTGTTATTTTATCTTCCTTGTTTCCAAAACCTGTTTTAACCGCCTGCCAGCCAAAGGAGCAGTCTTTCAGGTTGGTATAGGAAAATTTATTTTCCAGGAAAAGTTTACCGTCCCACTGCCGGTTAACAGTTACCGGCTTTACCTGCACCGGCGACCAGATTTCTTTCACGGTATAAAAACTGCCCTCTTTTTCGCGGTGGGGGCCCAGAATTCCGTCGGGAGCGTGATTGCCATCGCTGTCGAATACCGTCCCTTCTTTGTCGGTGCGAAGAAGTGCCTCGTCGGCAAGCACCCACAAAAAGCCACCGGCATGCAGCGGCGAGTTTTCGTAGTTTTGCCAGTAATCTTCGAGCCCGGCGCCATGTCCGCCGTCGTATAAACCGTGTAAAAGTTCGGTAGCCATAAACGGATCGTTGCCATTACCATAGCGGCCAATGGCGTAATCAAATTCCGGGTAGTGGTGTGTATCGGCACCATTGCGCAGCAACCACGGGTACAACACCGGGCGTTTCTGGATGTCGTATTCATGAAAATTCTTTTCGTTAAAAAAATTCCAACCGCCTTCATTTCCGTGGTTCCAGATGACCACACTCGGATGATTTTCGTCTTTCAGCACGGTTTCCTTTACCAGTTTTGGGCCCACAATGGTGTCGTAGCTGTCCTGCCAGCCCGTCACTTCATCCATCACAAAAAGTCCCAGCGAATCGCACAGTTCCAGGAAACGTTTGTCCGGAACGTAATGCGAAGAACGTACGGTATTCATGTTCATCTCCTTCATCAGCCGGATGTCGGTGAGGTGGTTTTCTTCGCTCAGGGCACGGCCGGTTTCGGGCCAGAAGGAGTGGCGGTTTACTCCCTTGAAAACCACTTTTTCGCCGTTTACGTAAAAACCATCGTGTTCGCGCAGTTCCACCGTGCGAAAGCCAATGCGTTCGGTTACTTCATGCAATACATCTTCTCCTTTTTTCAGGGTGATTTTCATGTCATACAGGTGGGGCCATTCGGGATTCCAGGCTTCTACATTTTCGAATTTCCCGGAAATCATTTTTTCGGTAGTTCCCTTTGGAATTTCATCCTGAACCGTTCCGGTTATTTTGTTTCCTTTCAAATCGAAAAGTTCCACTGAAACCGAACTGGCTGATTTCGAATCATTCAGCACAATTAAACTGTTGAACGAACCGTCGGCTTTGGCATCGATGGCCGTCCGGCTCATGTGGATTTCAGGCAAAACTTCCAGAAAAACCGGCCGGAAAATGCCACCAAAAATCCAGAAATCGGCCTGGCGTTCGGCACGGTTTATCGATTCATTGGCCGAATGTTTGGCCACATCCACTTCCAAAAGGTTGGTCCGGCCGTATTTCAACAATTTACTGATGTCATATTCAAAGCGGTAAAACCCACCCTGGTGCATTTCGCCGGCCGACTTTCCATTGATTTTTACTTCGGTGTC
>CAYRBS010000292.1:0-3348 GCA_964422335.1 uncultured Mariniphaga sp.
CTGCCGGATTTATCCAAAGCCCGTGTTCTTCTGAGCATGGGCTTTTTGTTTGCTTATAAACAATAACTAATAGTGTATGCCCGTTTTTTCCCAAAATAATGCGCTTCATGAAAAAACTAACAGCTGGCCTGAAAAATATTGACTGGTTTTTTCTTACTCTTGTATCGTTCTCTGCCATATTGCCATTTTCGCAGGCCCTGGTTTCAATTTTTAGCGGAGTATTGTTATTTGTTGCTTTGGCTACGGGCACTTGGAAATCAAACCTCCTTCAGCTGAAAAAAAACCGGATTTTGCTCTTTCTGCCTGCTATTTATTTAATTTATCTATTTAGCGCTGTCATTTCAGGCGATGTAAGCCAGTCAACCTACGATCTCCGGAAAACCCTGTTTTTTATTGTTTTACCTCTGGCTTTTGTTTTTGGGAACGACCTTTCTGCTTCACAAAAACGGCTGCTCTTTATAGTTTTTACGCTTGCCGTATTTATTTCAACGCTTACAGCATTTGCCCGCCTGAAAATTTTTCCTTCATCTGCCGGGTTTGAAGTGCACAAAATTACCCTCATCTCACATATTCGGTTTAGTTTTCAGCTTATACTTGCCTTTTGGTTTTACGTATTGCTTATTTATAATAATTACCGGAACCTGACCCGGAGCAATTTCATTTTCTATTCGCTTGTGGCACTCTATTTTGTTTCATTTCTCTTTTTTCAGCAGTCGTTAACAGGTTTGTTTGGTTTTATAATCAGCGTGCTGTTTTTCCTTTTTTACCTTGCCTTTCAAACTCAAAAAGAAAAAAAGCGCCTAATTCTGGTTTTTGCATTCTTGTTGATAATCGTGCCCGTTTCTTATGTGTCGTGGGTGGTTTATGATTTTTATGATATTGAAGAGGTGGATGAAAGTTCCATCGATCGGCAAACCGCCCTCGGAAATCCTTACAGTCACCATTTTGAAAATCCAATGGTGGAGAATGGGCGGTATGTGCACTTATATGTTTGCGAGAAAGAAATGCGCGAAGAGTGGAATAAACGTTCAGAAATAAAATACGATTCTAATGGTTTAAATGGTTACCCGGTGCGCGCTACTCTGTTGCGGTACCTGACTTCAAAAGGTTTACGAAAGGATGCAGAAGGCGTCAGGGCGTTGAATGATCATGATATTCGCAATGTTGAAAAAGGGATTGCCAATTATATATTCGCAGGGAATAAATTTTCGCTTTATCCCCGAATATACCAAACTGTTTGGGAGTATTATGTTTATACGAAAACAGGATATGCCAACCATCAATCGTTTTCGCAACGTATTGAGTTTGCCAGGGCGGCCGTAACTATTATAAAACAAAATTTTTGGTTTGGAGTGGGAACTGCGCACTACGAACAGGCTTTTGAGGATGCATATATCCTCAATCAGTCAAAGCTGGATAAAGAACTTTATGCCACATCACACAACCAGTATTTGAACTATATGGTAAAATTTGGTTTTACGGGGTTGCTGGCTATTTTATTTTTTCTCGTTTTTCCTGTTGTAAAAACCAAACGGTTCCGCGATGTGTTTTTTCTATTGTTCCTGGTTTTTATGTTTTTTGCCAATGTTGGCGACTCCAATTTTGAATCGCACATGGGAAGTTCGTTTTTTGTATTTTTTTATTGTGTTTTCTTAACTACCAACGGGATGGACTATCTCAGAATTTCCGGGAAGAAACCGTTGTTTCCTGCGAATGTTAAAAAATAAAACCAATCGGTTATAGATTTTTTTTACGAAACAATTCAAACCTTTTTGTCTTCTTTTTGTTCAAAGTTTTTGATGTCAATTCATTTAAACTGAAATACTTGCAATGGAAAGAAGAAAATTTATAACTGTAGCAGGAACTGCTGCCCTGGCAGCCCCTGTAATTGGCACGGTTGCTTCCTGTGCCTCAGAGTCCCAAAGTTTTGACGGGCACAAATTCCCTGAATTGGGATACGATTTTAATGCCCTGGAGCCATATATCGATGCTCAAACGATGGAGCTGCACTATACGAAGCACCATCAGGGATATTTTAACAATTTTATGGATGCCGCCGATGGCACTGAACTGTTGGATACCCCGATGGAACAAATTTTTGCTACCGTCAGCCAACAGTCAGACGCGGTGAGAAATAACGGAGGTGGATTTTACAACCACGCCCTCTTTTGGGAGAATATGACTCCTTCCACTGTGGAGGTTCCCGCTTCGTTGAACCAGGCCATTGAAAATGATTTTGGTTCGTTCGACGAGTTTAAAGAATCATTTGGGAATGCAGCCAAAACCCATTTTGGCAGTGGCTGGGCATGGTTGGCTGTGGATGGAAACGGCAAATTGTTTGTCACTTCAACGCCCAACCAGGACAATCCACTGATGGATGTGGCCGATTCCAACGGAATTCCGGTATTGGGGCTTGACGTGTGGGAACATGCGTATTACCTTAATTATCAGAATAAACGGGCCGAATATGTGGATAATTTTTGGAACATTGTTAACTGGGAAGTTGTTAATAACAGGTTCGAAGCTGTAAAGTCAGCCTAATAAATTGGAACATTGGTTAAGGCTCGTTATTTTTGGGTGTTCATAATCTACGCAAATAATGAGCCTTAATTTTGTTTTTTTAGGAGCAGGGAATCTTGCCACACAACTTTCACTGGCATGCAAAAATGCCGGTTTCAACATTTTGCAGGTTTATAGCCGTACCGAAGCTTCGGCAAAATCACTGGCACAAAAGCTGAATACAACTTATACTACATCGGTACGTGATATCACCCCTGATGCCGATATTTATATTGTTGCCATAAAAGATTCTGCCTTTGATGATGTTTTGCCACATGTTAATTTTGAGGGCAAACTTCTGGTTCACTGTTCAGGCAGCATGCCGTTGTCTGTTCTCAAAAAATATACTGAAAATTACGGCGTATTTTACCCCCTTCAAACTTTTTCAGTTAACAGGAATGTACTGTTTTGGGAAATTCCTGTTTTTATCGAGGCGAATTCAAAAAAGAATGAAGCAACCTTGCTGAAAATTGCCCGGAAAATTTCAGGAACAGTATCGGTACTCAATTCACATAAAAGGATGTACCTCCACATTTCAGCAGTTTTTGCCTGTAATTTTGTGAATTATTTTTACACGGTGGCTTCCGGAATTCTGAAGGAGAATGATATTCCATTTAACGCGCTAAAGCCTTTAATTATGGAAACAGCGCAGAAAGTGCAGGAAATGGCGCCTGAAAACGCGCAGACCGGGCCTGCTGTGCGGTTCGACGAGAATATTATTTCGCGGCATCTGGAAGCGCTTGAAAATTTTCCGGAATACCAGGCCTTTTACGAATCAATTTCAAAAAG
>CAYRBS010000293.1:0-3334 GCA_964422335.1 uncultured Mariniphaga sp.
TTTTCCGGTGGCCTCGATTTAAGGGTATCTTATAAAGACCTCTCCCTGTATGTTCTGGGAGAAGGACGTTCGGGTTCGGAAACGTTTATGGAAGGTGACTATTACTGGGTAGATGGAAATGAAAAATATTCTGAAGTTGTACGGGGCAGCTGGACGGAAGAAACCAAAAATACCGCTACTTATCCGCGATTAAGTTCAGAATCGGACAATAATAACTTCCGCAGATCCAGTTACTGGTTGTATAACAACGATTACTTTCAGATCAGGAAGATACAACTTACTTACAATGTGCCTGAATCATTATCAAACAATTTGTTAATGAAAAATTTAGAGGTATTTGTTGATGCTTCCAATGTTTACCAATTTGCCAAGAACCGGGAAATCAGGGACCTGAATGTAGGTGGTCAACCATATTACCGTTCATTTTCCTTGGGTTTAAAAGCTAATTTTTAATTCATTTTTTAAAAAATAAATTATGAGATTATATAAAATATTTTCAATACTAATGGTTTCGTTCCTGATTTTTCCTGCCTGTGATTTGCTCGCGCCGGAAGATGACAACCATAGTACTATCGAGCGGGTTTACGAAGACCCGGAATTTGCGGAAGGGTTGCTCATACGCGCCTATGCTTACATTCCTACCAATGGATACCGGTGGGACGAGGTGGCAACCGACGATGCGGTTACAAACGATCCGTTCAGTTCGTATATGCGAATGGCTACCGGTGAATGGACAGCCCTTTATAATCCACAAAATCTGTGGACAAATGCCAACAGGGCCATTATGTCTGTGAACGAATTTCTGGGAGTTGTTGAAGACGTACCGTGGAAATGGAGGGATGAAGTTTTGAATGACTTGTATATCCGGCGGTATAAAGGTGAATCGTATGCACTGAGGGGAATGATGAAATACTTCCTGCTGCGTAATCATGGTGGAGTTGGCGCCAATGGAGATTTATTAGGCATTCCTGAATACAATGACTTTTTGGAAGACATGGAAGATTTTTCCAGGTCAAGGGAAAGTTTTTCAGAATCTGTACAGAGTGCTTACGAGGATTTGGAAGAATCGCTCAATTACCTGCCGTTGGATTATGGCGATGTGAGTGAAGGCGAATTGCCTGATGGTTTTAGCGGAATATCAGAAAGTGATTACAACCGGGTGTTTGGTAATGAAGCACAACAGCGCATGACCGGACGCCACGCAAAAGCCATTAAAGCACGTCTTGCCCTGCTCGCTGCCAGTCCCGCTTTTAACCCGGGAAATGATCTGGCTTTGTGGGAAGACGCTGCTAATTTCACCGGCGAACTGCTGGAGGATATAGGCGGCGTTGGTGGAATGGATGAAAAAGGCCATATTTTCTATCTGCCGGAGCAGGTTGACGAAGCAAGATTGACCAGTGGAAACAGGCAAGACCTCAGGGAGATTCTCTGGAGAAGGCCGGTTTCCAATAACAGGGGTCGCGAAAGCGATAACTTTCCCCCTTCTATTTACGGAAACGGTAGGATTAATCCAACCCAAAACCTGGTAGATGCTTTCCCAATGGCCAACGGATACCCGGTGGACGATGAAAATTCAGGCTACGATCCTGAAAATCCGTATGAAAACAGGGATCCCCGTTTGTCTTTATATATCGTATATGATGGCAGCACCATGAGGGGAGAGACAATCAATACTGGGGTAGATGCAGGCGACGATGGCCTGAATGAACTGGAGAATTCAACCCGGACCGGATATTATATGAAGAAGTTGTTACGGGAAGATGTAAATGTGAATCCGTCTTCTCCTTCAAGTAAAGAACACTTCGAAACGCATATCCGTTACACCGAGTTGTTTTTAAATTATGCTGAAGCAGCAAATGAAGCATGGGGACCTGATGGAAGCGGAGCTTTTTCGTTTAGCGCAAAAGACGTTATCGGTGCTATTCGCGAGCGTGCAGGTATTGAACAACCTGATAATTACCTCGCATCCATTGGCGGCCAGGAAAATATGCGCAGTTTAATCCGCAACGAAAGAAGGCTGGAACTGTGTTTCGAAAGCTTCCGCTTCTGGGATTTACGCAGATGGAAGGAAGATTTAACGGTTCCGGCAAGGGGCGTTCAGATTTCCAACGATGATTACACTATTTTCGATGTGGAAAGTCGTTCGTACAGCAACGATTACATGCATTACGGACCTATCCCCGACAGGGAAGTCCTGAAATTTAATCTTATTCAGAACGACGGGTGGAATTAAGTTGTAGTACCTTTGAAAAATTAAAAATTTAATGAGATGAAGAAAATATTTTTATTACTGTTAGTGATAACCGGATTGGTTGCTTGTGAGAATTTCGATATCGATCATCCCGATTTCGAATACACATCCGGTTATTTCCCATATCAGTTCCCGGTAAGGACGCTCGTGTTGGGGGATTATATTTACGATAACTCCAACGACAACGACCATAAGTTTATCATTTCGGTCGCCATGGGAGGTGTTTACGAAAATTCGAAGGACAGGGAATTCGAAATTGAAGTGGATGAAAGTTTGTGTGATAATGTCCTGTTTAGTGAAGACGGAGATACCATTCAGGCGATGCCCCAAAATTATTACTCGCTGAGCGACGACAGCAAAATTGTTATCCCGGCCGGTAAAATGAATGGAGGAGTTGAGGTGCAGTTAACCGATGATTTTTTCAACGATACACTTGCCATTAAAAACAGCTATGTGATTCCGGTAAGAATACAGGGGTCGGCAGATGTTGATACCATCCTGGTGGGAAATTCAGATAATCCAAATGCTGACCCGCGTGTTTCGGGTCAGTGGATTGTAGCGCCCAAGGATTTTACCATGTTTGCGGTGAAGTATATCAATGAATTTCACGGAACTTACTTCCACTACGGTGAAAACGAAGTGAGGGATGCTACCAATGCTGTAATAGAAGAGAATACCTACAGTGAACAATATGTGGAAGACAACGGTACCTCAAAATTGGTAACCACCGGAAGAAACCAGGTTTCGATGACTTCATTCCTCGAGTCTGAAGTAATGTCTGGTGAAGTTGAAATGATACTTGACTTCGACGGAAACAGTTGTACTATCACAGAAGCAGAAGGTTCTTCTTTTACTGTTACAGGAACAGGCGAATTTAAATCGAATGAATTTGTTTGGGGTAACAAGGAAAGAAATGGGATTGAGCTGAGCTTTACCGTTTCCGACGGTGAAAACACTTACGAAGCAAATGATGTTCTGGTAGCCCGCGACAGAGGGGTAGTGCTGGAAACATACTCTCCTGCTGTTTACTAAGTGTTCTGATAAAAAACTATAACCAGGTAAAAGCCTGGTTATAGTTTTTTT
>CAYRBS010000294.1:0-3329 GCA_964422335.1 uncultured Mariniphaga sp.
CCGATAATTACGGAAACACCGTTGAATGCCATTTCTTCTTTCATTATTTGCACAACCTGGTCGTGGTTCTTTTTTAACGGCACAAAAAGCCTGATATGTTCCGGTTCAACCCCTACCCCTTCACATATTTTTTCAATCCTTCCTTTTGCCGATGAATCCTGTCCACCGGTCATAGCAACCGTTTCGTTGTCAACAATTACAATGTTCACATTGGTTTTTTCCACCACACAATCAAGCAACCCGGTAATGCCGGAGTGGGTAAAAGTTGAGTCGCCAATAACAGCGAACACCGGGGTAAGTCCGGCATCGGCAGCCCCTTTGGCCATGGTGATGGAAGCCCCCATGTCAACACAGGTATTGATGGTATCGTAGGGAGGCAGTGCCCCGAGGGTATAACAACCAATATCCGAAAACACCCTGCCATTTCCTATTGTTTCCAGCACTTCGTTCATTGCCCGGTAAGTATCCTGGTGGCCACACCCTGCGCACAACGAAGGCGGTCGCCCCACCAGTGTTCCGGGAGTTTCGCGGGTGGGCCCGTCGTCTTTACCCAGGGCTTTTGCCACGTGGTCGGGGTTCAGCTCTCCCCGGCGTGGAAGCCTGCCGTTTAAGCGGCCCAGAACCTGCGTTCCTTTGCCAAAAAAATCAGTCAGTTGCTCTTCTACCAGCGGATATCCATCTTCTATTACCAACAATTCATCGCACTCGTTTTCAAGCTTTAACAACATTTTTTCCGGTAACGGGTACTGCGTTATTTTCACAACCGGATGGGGACATTTGCCATCCGGAAAATTCTCCATCAGGTAATTAAATGCAATTCCGCAGGTAACAATTCCCAGGCTTTTATCCGTCCCGTCGGTATAAGTATTAAAGCCTGATTTTTCAGAAAGTTCCACCAGCCAGTCCTGCTTATCGAGCAGGTTTTGGTAATATTTTTTCCCGTAGGCCGGGAGAAGCATAAACTGCATCAGGTTTTCAGGCAGGCGGAGCTGATTTTCATCTTTCAGCGTTTTCTGCACAACCCCCGCCCGTGAATGTGCCAGCCGCGTGGGGAACCGTACCATCACAGGCAATCCGGTTTTTTCCGAAAACTGAAAAGCTTCGTAAGTCATGTCGTAAGCTTCCTGCTGGTTAGACGGTTCAAAAACAGGAATCATGGCAAATTTTCCGTAAAACCTTGAATCCTGTTCGTTTTGGGAAGAGTGCTGCGACGGATCGTCGGCAACAGCTAATACCATTCCACCATTGACGCCCGTAATGGCAGCGTTCATAAACACATCGGCGGCTACATTCAGGCCCACATGCTTCATACAGGTAAGGGAACGTTTACCGGCATACGACATGCCCAGCGCTGCCTCCATGGCTGTTTTTTCATTGGCAGACCAATTGCTGTGTACGCGTCGCTCCCGGGCAATTTTATTTTCCTGGATAAATTCTGTAATCTCGGTTGAAGGGGTGCCGGGGTAAGCATAAACTCCTGATATACCGGCGTCTATAGCTGCCTGCCCAATGGCTTCATCCCCTAAAAATAAATTTCGTTGCATTGTATCTTTCTGGTTAATTTGTGCGGCAAAATAAGGGTTTAATTTTACCTGAAAAACATCAAATCTCAGGTTTGGGGCAGATTTAACTTAAAATGGTAATTACAAGTTTCCGGTGGGTACCGTAATTGCGAAATTCACAAAAATAAATCCCCTGCCAGGTCCCCATGTTCAAACGGTGGTTAGTAACGGGTATGGTTACCCCGGCTCCAATTACAGATGACTTCAGGTGGGCGGGCATATCGTCGCTGCCCTCGGTGGTATGCACATATACCGGGTCGTTTTCAGGAATCATTTTATTTATGAAAGACTCAAAATCGGTGCGTACCGACGGATCGGCATTTTCGTTCAGGGTAATTCCTGCCGAAGTATGTTTTACCAGAATATGCACCAGGCCCTTTTCGGGAAGCGGCGGAAGTTCTTTCTCAATCATTGAAGTTACCAGGTGGTAACCCCTCCTGAAACGGGGCAATGTTATTTCGAATTGTTCAACCATGAATTGAATGAATAAAAAATCAATTTATAAAATCTTTAAAGGCATTGTAAGTGCCCCCTGTACGTTCGCGTTCCTGCATGTCGTGTTGTTGTTTTTTCCAGTCTTCAGCCAGCGCCCTGAAAGTTTGATCGGTATGGGCAAAAAACATTTTATACGACAGGCAAAACCTTGGCTTCCGGTTATCTTTCGGATCTTTGATACGATCTTTTGTGCAGCCTCCGTAACATTTTGTTAACCACGGACATTTACGGCATTCACCGGGCAATACCGCTTTGGCTGCACCAAAAGCCTGCTGCTTTTTCGAGTTCAGCATCGTAATAATCCGGTTATTCATTACGTTACCCAGTTTCCATTTGGGCTCCACAAAAAAGTCGCAGCTATATACATTCCCGTTGTGTTCAAGCACCACATACGGACCGCACTCCTTCATCATCGTACATTCGGGTGCCTGCAGGCCCACATAAGGATAAAAAACCGAATCGAAATGCCTCACCTGGGTGGTGGGCTGCCCGTTTTCAAAATCGGCCAGCCACAAGTCGAATATTTTGCACAGGAATTCCCCGTATTTTTGCGCCGATACGGAAAAAGATGCCGCTTTGGATGGATCATCGGGGTCGGTTTCCACAATGGGTATAAACTGCATCCAGGTAAGTCCCAGCGATTTAAAATAGTTATAAATTTCTTCGGGGAACTGCACCGAATAATCGTTCAGCGTAGCCAGCACGTTGGTAGCCACCCCGTTATCGAGAAGCATACGGACATTGTCTTCCACTTTTTTATGGGTTCCTTTTCCGGCATTGTCTTTCCGGTAATGGTTGTGGATGTGTTCCGGCCCGTCGAGCGACAGCCCCACCAGCCAGTCATATTTTTTAAGAAATGCTGCCCATTCTTCGTTTAACAGGGTCCCGTTGGTCTGTAAACCGTTGCCAACGCTTTGCCCGTGCCCATACTTCATTTCCAGTTCAATCGCCCGTTTATAAAAATCGAGCCCCATGAGCGTTGGTTCGCCCCCCTGCCAGGCAATGGAAACCGAATCGCCCGACTGCTGCATCACCTGGCGTATCATCTCCTCCTGCACTTCGGCACTCATGCGGTGACGCGGTGTTTCGGGAAACAATTCCGATTTTTCCAAATAAAAACAATAGGTACAATCCAGGTTGCAATCGGGCCCGGCAGGCTTCACCAGCACCGATGTTAACGGACGAAATTTTTTTGCCATTTCCAACTCCTCCAAATCTGTTTCTAAAATCACAAACTTAGAAAAATAACCGGTTTCTCAGCAAACTGACACA
>CAYRBS010000295.1:0-3328 GCA_964422335.1 uncultured Mariniphaga sp.
AAGACGCGAAGACGCAAAGGAAAAAATAAAAATAAATATTCTTTGCGACCTTAGCGCCTTGGCGTGCTATCTTCTCTTAAAAATCCCCTTTAAAGAAAAACGCTTCAACACCTTTCACACCCGGACGCGTTTTGAACAGACCACCGGCATGGGGGAATTCTTCCAGTTCCTCATCGCTGGTTCCCTGGCGGGCGGTAGTGATGTAGAGTGTTTCCAAATCGTCGTCGCCAAACGCGCAGGAGGTGACATTTTTTGCCGGCACATCGATGGTGCGGAGCAGTTCGCCGGTTTCCGGGTTCCAGCAACCTACGGCCGAACCTCCCCACAAGGCGATCCAAACATTCCCTTCGGCGTCGATGGTCATCCCGTCGGGGTAACCCATTTCATCCGGCACTTCAACAGCCGTCTGCGGATTTGAAATATCGCCGGTTGCATTGTCGTAATCGTAAGTCATTACTTTTCGGGTAGGTGTATCGATGTAATACATTTTTGTAGCATCATGCGACCAGACAATTCCGTTGGAAGTGGTTACATTTTCAATCATTTTGTGGACCGTACTGTCCGTATCGAGGCGGTAAAGCGCACCGGCTTCTTTTTTGCCCCCGGTACTCATCGTTCCCGCCCAGAAACGCCCGGCCGGATCGCATTTACCGTCGTTGAACCGGTTGCCCGGAACATCTTCCTCCGGATTGGCAATAAAAGTTTTTGAGCCCGTTTCCGGATCGAGCTGGTAAAATCCGTTTTCCAGCGCCACCATCATTTTCCCCGATTCAGCCGGAACCACGGTACCAATCATTTGTCCGGTAAGCATTTCCTTGTTGTTCTTCAGTTTTGGATTATAAAAATTAAGAATTTTACCCGTGATGTCCACCCAGATGAGCTCACCTGTGCGATGGTTCCAAATGGCTCCTTCACCCAGTTCCGATTTTGTATCGAGTACCAATTCCACCTGATCTTTTTTTGAGATTGAACAGCTTGTAAATAAAATAACGGTAAATAAAATCAAAACAGTATTTTTCATAATCTCCGTTTAAATTGTAAAGATTCCGGCCTTCGCCGGAATGATGATATCCATGCCAATAGGCGTAACTTCCGGCATTTAGCTTTTTACGACTAAATGCTTTCAATGAGCTTTTTCAGAATCAGTGTCATTTTTGGTTCGGCTTTCATGGCAACCTGTTGCACTTCTTCGTGCGAAATTTCCACAATTTCACCGGGCACGCCACTATCGGTAATAATGGAAATACCAAAAACTTTCAATCCCGAATGGTGGGCGGCAATAACTTCCGGCACGGTTGACATGCCAATGATGTCGGCGCCCAGGATGCGAAACATTTTATATTCGGCAGGGGTTTCAAACGTAGGTCCCTGAACGCCAATGTAAACGCCTTCTTTCAGGTTAATATTGTGTTCCAGCGCAATCAGCTTGGCCTTGTTCCGCAACCGTTCGTCGTAAACTTTGCTCATGTCGGGGAAACGAGGCCCCAGCTCTTCTTCATTTTTGCCGTGCAGCGGATGCTCCGGGAAAAAGTTAATATGATCGTCGATCAGTACAATGTCGCCCACATGCCAGTCAGGGTTCAGCCCGCCCGATGCGTTGGAAACAAACAAACTGCGAACCCCCGCAAATTTCATCACCCGTACCGGGAAAGTAACTTCCTGCATACTGTAACCTTCGTAATAATGAAAACGGCCCTGCATGGCCAACACTTCCCGGTTTCCCAGCTTGCCGTAAATTAAACGCCCGGCATGGCCGTCAACTGTGGATACCGGAAAGTTGGGAATTTCTGCATAAGGAATGGTATCAATAATTTCAATTTCATTTACCAATCCACCCAACCCTGTGCCTAAAATGATACCGGTATCAGGACGTGCTTTTATCCTTTCTTTTATGAAGCTCGCGGTTGCTTTTATTTTCTCCAACATAATTTAAAATCTTTTTATTAAACAATTTTCCCTCCTCATCAATGAATTTCACTTTTACCGGCAGATAATAAAGTACCTTTTTTATTTTTTCGTCCAAATCGGGCACCCCGGAAAAACGCACCGCATCTTTTTCAGTGGTAACAATTATTTTATTGGGACTCTTCAGCGTGTCAAACTTACGTATTATTAAACGAATATCTTCCTGCGAATAGTTATGATGGTCGGGAAATGAAAGCATTTCGGTTTCACCGGAAAACTGTTTCAGATGTTCGGGAATGAGTTTTGGATAGGCTATTCCTGTAACAATGAGAATAGCATAAGATTGTTCTTTGTAAATATCGGCTTTCCCCGCCACTTCAGGAAAAACAGGTTTTATTTTATCGTAGGCATAAGTGGTAAAAAAGAGTTCCTGGTAGGGTTTCAGTTTTACTTCCTTTTGAAGTATTCGCCGCATAATGGGGGTTACTTCTCCCGGGGGGCATTTTGAAAAAATAATGATATTGGCCCGGCGCATTTGTGAAATGCTTTCGCGCAACCGCCCGGCAGGAAGAAGCATGTCTTCTTTTATGGGCCGGTTGTAATCGATAAGCAAAATATTTATTCCGGAAGTAATCCGCCTGTGCTGAAACGCATCGTCGAGTATAACCACATCCGGAGATTTTTCATTGCCAGTGTTCAGTAATTTCTCGACCCCCGTAACCCGGTTTTCACAAACCGAAACCGTAATTTCCGGAAATTTCTTTTTTATCTGCAATGGTTCATCGCCAACATCGGTAACAGGTGTAGTGGTTTCCACCTGGTAGTAACCCCTGGTTTTCCGTTTATAACCGCGGCTCAGGGTAGCCACTTCAAATGTATCTTTTAACAGGCCGGCCAAGTATTCCACATGCGGTGTTTTTCCGGTGCCGCCCACGGTAATATTGCCAATGGAAATAACCGGCACATTGAAATCCTTTGATTTCAGAATATTCAAATCGTACAAGCGGTTGCGGGAATACATTACAATCCCATAGAGGAACGAAAAAGGATAGAGCAAAATTTTCAGCATTCAATTCAATATTTTAACGAATTGGCTAAGATAAAAAAAGTGCAGGGATCTCTCTCAACCTGAATCATTACATGTAAAAACCAGATCAAAACTTAAGGGAAATACAATCTGGATCAAAATCTGCCCCCTACTTCTCTATAACTTTAATAAGTTTTCCGGCACTCACCTGGTCCGAAAGTTCGAGATTATTCAGCAGGGCCAGTTCGTTCTGCAAGCTTTCAGGCACATTAAAATATCCAAAAGCATCGGCCAGCGTTCCATTTTGCTGAACCTTCCTTATCCTGAGGCGGTCAGGTTGCACATTCAATTTTTGCGGATCGGTCAACTCATCAAAATTGTTCATTGTCGTTTCAA
>CAYRBS010000296.1:0-3317 GCA_964422335.1 uncultured Mariniphaga sp.
TTAGCCATTTTCCTGCTTACAATATTTCTTCCTGCTCTGGCACTCGGTATATTCGGAATTACAGCCTTACGCAATGAAAAATTCAGACAGGTAAAACAAATTGAAAACGAGCAGGCGCGTCTGATGAATGATTTTAAAGGACGCATAAACAGCCGGTTTAATGCCATTGCCAGTCGCATTGAATCGCTCTCCGGGCACCCGGCTGTACTAAACAAAGAATACGCTGTTTTAACCAACTTACTGCGGTTGCAAACAGAAAACGATCCCCTGGCAGAACAAATAATAGTACTTTATCCCAACGAAGATCCCTTTTTCCCGTTGTTTCAAAGCGGGTTGAGTGATTCGGAAAATGCCTTTTCTGAAACCATTTTCAGCAACACACAACTGAATATTATTCAGGAGGCGGAGAATTTTGAATTTCAGCAAAAAAATTACACGGAAGCCATTTCGTGCTATAATCAACTTTTAAATGGGTCTCAATCCCCGGCCATCAGGGCTTATGCATTAAACAGGATTGCCCGGGTCTGCCTGAAAACAAAAAATTATGCAAAAGCGCTCGAAGTAAACAAGAGAATTGTCAACGACTTTGAAAGTAAGAATTTGCAGGAGAATCTGTCTTTTTTCCTGTATGCCCGACTAAACATGGTTGAATGTTACCTGAAAACAGGCGAACGGGAAAAAGCGGTTACCACAGCCCTTGATTTTTACAATGAACTTCCCGGAAACCAATGGAATTTAAGCGAAGAACAGTTTCATGCCTACACCGGAATGGTGAAAGAGAAAATTACCGAATTACTGAATGCAGACAACAATTTAAAAACAACGTTTGGCGATGAGATGCGGCGACTTGAGGAGCGTTATAAACTGAAAACTTTAGAGTGGCAGGACATTCGCACGATTAAATCGGAAGTGATTCCCGACCTGCTGAAATACATTCAAAACAATTCTCCCCCCACCACTCCCTTCCGGTGGTCAAAATCGGTTGGCGAAAAAGACTACCTGGTACTGGCGGCACCATTTAAAGAAGAAAATAATTCCCCAAAAACGGGATTGCTGGCAGTTACACTGAACCAGAGATTTCTGGAAAATGAACTCCTTGAAAACGAAATTGAAAACAGCGGTTTATTTATGAATACTTCAGTTCATATTATGGATTTAACGGGCCGGAGTATTACAGGCCAAAAAATTGAAACCCAAAATTCAATTCACACTACTGGTTTTTTCGACAATTATTTTCCTCCCTGGCAGATAGAGCTGGGGACTCAGAGAATAAAAGCCGGGGGAAACAGTTCCCTGTTTTCCAATTTCTTTTTTTGGACAATTATCACCCTTATCATCATCCTCGCTTTTGGAACAGCGCTGATTATACGGATTATTGGCAAAGAGATGGAACTGTTAAAAGTTAAATCGGACTTTGTTTCTTCGGTATCCCATGAATTTAAAACTCCGCTCACTTCGATGAAAGCCCTCACTGAACGGTTGCAGGAAGGAAAAGTTACCCGGCCGGAAAAATTAAAACAATACGTTTCGTTTATTTCATTCGATATCGACAGACTGATTCGTCTGGTTAGCAACATTCTGAATTTTGCAAAGATTGAAGAGGGACAAAAACAGTACAAATTTGAGCAGACGGATGCTACTAACTGGTTAAAACAAGTGGTTCATGATTTTATCAGGGAAAATTTTGAATCCGATATTGACATTCAAACGCAAATTCCAAATCAACTCCCGGCGGTTTTTATCGACCGGGATGCAATGACTCAGGCACTGTTCAACCTGCTGGACAATGCCGTCAGGTTTTCACCCGCTAAGAAAGAACTGGCGCTAACTGTTCAACAGGAAAAAAACCGGCTGGTAATTAAAATTAAAGACAAAGGAATGGGCATAGCAAAAGATGAAACAACCAAAATATTTGAAAAGTTTTACCGGGGAAACGCAGCGGTAAATCACTCCATAAAAGGAACCGGACTGGGACTGACACTTGTGAAATATACTGTTGAAGCCCACAAAGGACAAATCACTTTGAATTCCGAACCCGGCTGGAGTACTGTTTTTGCTGTGAAATTACCCGTTGAAAACATTCAGAAAGGAGGCATAAATGGCAAAAAAAATTCTGATTATTGAAGATGACCCGGGGATTCAGTTATCGTTGAAAGACGAACTTGAATCGGAGGGTTTTGAAGTTTTTATCGCTGACAACGGCATGAATGGATTGAATATGGCCGAAGAAAAAAATCCCGATCTCATCCTGCTCGATTTGATGCTTCCTTTTCTCAACGGATATGAAATATGTAAAAAACTGAGGCAGGACGGCAACCGGGTACCCATAATTATGCTGACCGTAAAAGACCATGAAGCAGATAAAGTAGTTGGGCTGGAACTGGGCGCCGATGATTATGTCACCAAACCGTTTAGCCTGAGAGAGTTGCTGGCACGGATAAATGCCTTATTAAGAAGAACGGCTGAAAACACTGCCGGCGGGGATGTATTTAGCATTGGCGAAACCACATTTAACCTGAAAAAATATGAAGCCCTGAAAAACGACAATCCGGTTGAATACACCACACTTGAATTTCAATTGATAAGGTTGCTGCACGAAAACCGGGGCAGTGTTATATCGAGGGATGATTTTTTGAATCAGGTTTGGGGCGAAAATAACACCGTCGTTACTGAAAGGACAATAGACAGCCACATTGTGAATATCCGGAAAAAACTGGGGGAAGATTCTCTCAATCCGAAATATATATTAAGTGTCCGGGGTATCGGATATAAACTGGCAGATTAGCTGTTTGCACGTTTTACTGAATCATCACCGTATCATCACAATTCCTTGACAGTATTCCTTTTCAACCGCTCTAAATTTGAAGTAAAATTTAAGCGTGTAAAACAAAAAAATCAAGGAGGAAATTAAAATGAAAACAAAAAAAACAGGATGGATACTTTTAATTGCAGTTGCCTGTCTTCTTCTTTTAAACTCAAATCTTTTTTCACAGCAACCGGCAAGTCAATTATTTGAGAAAGCCGTTTACCTGGAAGAAGGGAAAGGAGAACTGCAGGAAGCCATCAATTTGTATCAGCAAATTCTAAAGGACCATTCCACAAACCGGGAGGTAGCTGCAAAATCATTGCTGCACCTGGGGATTTGTTATGAAAAACTGGGGCTGGAACAGGCCCGGGAAATGTACACAGCTTTAATTGACAAGTACCCTGACCAGAAAGAAGAGGTAACGCTGGCCAAAAAACGGGTAAATTCGCTGGAAGCTTATGCCGACAACCTGGCAAAGAAGGCAAAAGAACACCTGAAAAATGGGAACGAG
>CAYRBS010000297.1:0-3317 GCA_964422335.1 uncultured Mariniphaga sp.
CCACTTCCTGAACGCGAAGTTGACAAGCCATTCCTGATGCCGGTTGAAGATATTTTCTCCATTACCGGTCGGGGTACCGTAGCTACAGGTCGTATCGAAACAGGTACTATCCATACCGGCGACGAAATGCAGATAATTGGGCTGGGCGCCGAAGGACGCAAAACTGTTTGTACGGGTGTTGAAATGTTCCGCAAAATCCTCGATGACGGTCAAGCCGGCGACAATGTTGGTTTGCTGCTGCGTGGTGTTGACAGAAATGAGATCAAACGCGGACAAATTCTTGCCAAACCGGGTTCAATTACCCCTCATACGAAGTTTAAAGCCGAGGTGTATGTGCTGAAAAAAGAAGAAGGTGGTCGCCATACGCCATTCCACAACAAATATCGTCCGCAGTTTTACCTGCGTACACTCGACGTAACCGGCGAAATTAACTTGCCCGAAGGACGTGAAATGGTTATGCCAGGCGACAACGTCACCATTGAAGTGGATCTGATTTACCCTGTAGCCCTTAACGTAGGTCTGCGTTTCGCAATCCGCGAAGGTGGCCGCACAGTGGGTGCAGGACAGGTAACCGAGATTATTGATTAATTCGTTTTAATCATCAAATAAAATATAACAGTCCCGGGTTTAACCCGGGACTGTTAACGGAAGAAACTCATAACGGGAGTTTTGTTTTTTTGTAAGTTCGAACCTTACCTTCCGTACAAAACAACGTTAAGTTAAGATGAAACTAAAAGTATATTTGCAAGAGGCCTACGAAGAGCTCGTTTATAAGGTTACCTGGCCTACTTGGAAAGAACTGCAAAGCAGTGCATTGGTTGTAATGGTTGCTTCCTTTATTATATCACTCGTAATATTCGCTATGGACCTGTCATTCAGGAACATAATGAGTTTTATTTATGGATTGTTTTATTAATCGAAATCCTTTAATCAAAAATGAGCGACAATACTAAAAAATGGTATGTTCTTCGTGCTATTGGAGGTAAGGAGAAGAAAGTTAAAGAATATATCGATCACGAAATCGCGAATGGGGATTTAAAGGGTTTTGTAGAACAGGTTTTAATACCTACGGAAAAGGTTTATCAAATCCGTAACGGTAAAAAAATCAGTAAGGAAAGAAACTTTTTTCCCGGTTATGTACTCATCGAAGCCACTCTGGTGGGGGAGGTGGAGCATACACTTCGAAATGTACCCAACGTTATTGGGTTCCTTGGCGACACCAAAGGTGGGGACCCGGTGCCTATGAGGCAAAACGAGGTGAACAGAATTCTGGGAAGAGTAGATGAACTTGCTGAAACCGATGAAGAATTAAATATTCCTTTTGTTGTGGGAGAGACCGTAAAAGTAATCGACGGACCATTTAACGGCTTTAACGGAACCATTGAAGAAATCAATGAAGAGAAGAAAAAGCTGCAGGTAATGGTGAAGATTTTTGGACGTAAAACTCCTTTGGAGCTTAGCTTTATGCAAGTAGAAAAGGAATAATAACGCGTTAATTATTTATTATGGCGAAAGAAGTTGCTGGATTAATTAAATTACAGATCAAAGGTGGGGCGGCCAATCCGTCACCGCCGGTGGGGCCAGCATTAGGTGCCAAGGGAGTAAATATAATGCAGTTTTGTAAACAGTTTAACGGCCGTACACAAGATCAGGCCGGTAAATTGCTTCCGGTAATCATTACTGTTTACAGCGATAAGTCGTTCGACTTCATTATTAAACAACCTCCCGTGGCCGTTCAGTTGCTCGAGGCGGCAAAAGCAAAAAAAGGTTCTCCTGAACCTCATGTCAACAAAGTGGCTATTGTTACCTGGGAACAGGTACAGCAAATAGCCGAAGGCAAAATGGCTGACTTGAATTGCTTTACTGTTGAATCAGCAATGAATATGGTAGCTGGAACCGCCAGAAGTATGGGAATTACCGTAAAAGGCAAACCTGCCGGTAAAAAAGGTGTTCCTTCATACACAAACTAAATTAAATTTTCTAAGATGGGCAGAATTACGAAAAATAGAAAAGCTTCTCTTGAAAAACTCGAAAAGGGAAAATCCTACACGATCGAGGAAGCATCGAAACTGGTGAAAGAAATTACAAATTCCAATTTTGATGCATCTGTTGATTTGGATGTTAGGTTAGGAGTAGATCCAAGAAAAGCGAACCAGATGGTTAGAGGCGTTGTTTCGTTACCCCATGGAACTGGAAAAGAGATTCGTGTTTTGGCATTGGTTACGCCCGATAAAGAGGACGAAGCCAAAGAAGCCGGAGCTGATTACGTTGGTTTGGATGATTATATTGAAAAAATAAAAAACGGTTGGACCGATATTGATGTGGTGATTACCATGCCTCCGGTAATGGGGAAAGTTGGCCAGTTGGGACGTGTTTTAGGTCCCCGCGGGTTAATGCCAAACCCTAAAAGCGGTACGGTAACCATGGATATTGGAAAAGCCGTTGGCGAAGTGAAGCAAGGTAAAATCGACTTTAAAGTTGATAAATTTGGAATCGTGCACACTTCCATTGGCAAAGTTTCCTTTGAACCGGAAAAAATTAAGGAAAACGCCCATGAGTTTATCAGTAGTATCGTCAAATTAAAACCGTCATCCGCCAAAGGTACGTATATCAGAAGCATTTACCTCTCCAGTACTATGAGCCCTGGTATTAAAGTTGAACCAAAGTCAGTCGCTGACTAAAATAAAGGAAAAATGAAAAGTACAGACAAGAAAGTTATTATAGATAACCTACTGGAAAAAATTGATTCGTACAGCCATTTTTACCTGACTGACACTAGTGGTTTAAACGCTGAAGATACCAGCGATTTAAGGAGACGATGTTTTAAACAAGACGTAAAACTGGTTGTTGCGAAAAATACACTATTACGTAAAGCATTCGATCAATCATCAAAAGATACGGATGAACTTTACGATGCACTCAAGGGAAACACATCGGTCATGTTTGCCGAAACCGGAAACGTGCCCGCGAAACTGATTAAAGAGTTTAGGAAAAAACACGATAAACCACTGTTTAAAGCGGCTTTCGTGGAAGAATCAGTTTATGTAGGGGAAGATCAACTCGATGCACTCGTTGCAGTGAAATCGAAAAATGAACTTATTGCAGATGTGGTAGCCCTGTTACAATCACCGATGAAAACATTGCTTGGGCAATTGCAGTCAGGTGGCGATACCATACATGGTGTTCTTGAAACACTGAAAGAGAAAGAGTAATTTTTTTTTGAAATCATTTATAAAAATAAATAAAAATGGCAGATTTAAAACAGCTTGCAGAAGAGTTGGTAAACTTAACTGTTAAAGAGGTTAACGAATTAGCTG
>CAYRBS010000298.1:0-3291 GCA_964422335.1 uncultured Mariniphaga sp.
AAGGCTTAAGCAGATGTTTGCAGATTTAAGCCTGGAAAATGAGTTGTTGAAGTCGCAATTAAAAAAGCGATAAACCCATTAATGACTTTTTTTACTCTGTTTAAAAACTTAAGCGTCAGTAATTATTATTTAACAATAAAAGGCACAATGAAATTTAAAAAACCGGTTTATAAATGGTATGCAATATATACGCGGGTAAATGGTGAAAAGAAAATTCTTGCGAACCTGAAGGAGCAAAATATTGAATGCTATTTACCCCTCAAAAAATCGTTAAGGAAATGGAGCGACCGTGTAAAATGGATTGAAGAGCCTTTGTTCAGGTGCTATGTTTTTGTAAAAGTCAGCCACATCGAATTTTTCGAAGTGCTCAACACACCCGGCGTTGTTCGTTATGTGTCTTTTGGAGGAAACCCTCAGCCAATTCCGGATTACCAGATAGAGAACGTTCGCATAATGATTGAACAGCAGGAAAAAGAGATTATACTTTCTCATGAAAATATTGAGAAAGGACAAAATGCCGAAGTTCTTTTTGGTCCTTTTAAAGGAATGCACGGAGAGGTTGTAAAGATTTGCGGCAATTACCGGATAGTAATCAGGGTAGAAGCTTTGGGTTGCGCTGTTTATGCAAATATCTCGAGGGATGAGGTGAAGGCATTAAGATATGGGAAAAAAAATTCCCCCGGGGTAACGCAGAAGAAACAAACTGTTCATTGAGCCCGTGAATCAGCTACTCATTTTTAGCAAGTTAATTCCGGGTGAGTGGAGTTTAACACATCCAGTCATTTCTGATTCTTTGAATGGAAGGGTTCAGTGCTTTCGTGCATTTTTGCAGGCAATTCCCTAACACATGCAGTCTTCTTTTTTTTAAGTGGGTTCATCGTTTTTCCTTTAATATACTTTTTTGTTCTACTTACTTTCTGCAGGACTTTTGGTTTCCTGTAGCCGGTAAGATCATTTTTAAAATAACTATAAAACGCTGTATTATGAAGGCACTTATATTGGCAGGAGGCTTTGGGTCCCGCCTCTCAGAAGAAACAGATCTAAAACCCAAACCGATGGTTGAAATTGGCGGAAAACCAATACTGTGGCACATCATGAAAATCTATTCCTATTATGGTTTTAATGACTTTATAATTCTTTTGGGTTATAAAGGATACATCATTAAGGAATATTTTGCGAATTATTACCTGCACCAGTCCGACGTTACCTTCAATATGAAAGCCAATGAGGTGGAAATATTGAATAACTCATCAGAACCGTGGAAGGTGACGCTCATTGACACCGGGTTACATACGATGACGGGAGGAAGAATCAAACGTGTTCAAAAATATATTAATAACGAAACATTCATGCTGACTTATGGCGACGGGGTTTCAGATATTAATATCCACAACCTTTTGGATTTCCACCGTGGCAATAACAAACTTATCACCATGACTTCGGTTCAGCCTGAAGGGAGGTTTGGGTCGCTGGTGTTAAATGGCAATAATGAAGTTGTCAGGTTTAAGGAAAAAATTAAAGGAGACGGGCAATGGATTAATGCCGGGTTTTTTGTTTGCGAGCCCCGGATTATGAACTATCTGAAGGATGACTCCACCATATTCGAAAGAGAGCCGCTGGAAGAAATGGCAGCCGAAAAGCAGTTGGTAACATTCAAACATTCCGGCTTTTGGAAACCTATGGATACGGAAAGGGATAAAAGACAGCTTGAAGAAATGGTTGAAAGTGGGAATGCGCCCTGGATGATTTGGGAGAAAACAAACATTTTATCCACCTGAAGAATTCGATTCCCCAATCTGCTAATTTTTGCAAATGGAAAATTTGTTATCCGAAATATTTAGAAATAAAAAGATTCTTGTAACCGGACACACAGGTTTTAAGGGATCCTGGATGTGTCTGTTGTTGAATAAGCTGGGGGCGCAAGTTTATGGTTTTGCCCTGGCTCCACCTACAAATCCATCCCTTTTCGAAACAGCCCGGGTTGAAGAGCAGGTAAAATCATATATAGGCAATATTCAGGATTATGATCTTTTACAGAAGGTTATTAACGATATTAAACCCGATGCAATAATACATATGGCTGCCCAGGCATTGGTGCGCGAGTCGTATCGGAATCCGCTTGAAACGTATTCAACCAATGTTATCGGAACAGCCAATTTGCTCCAGGCTGCAAGGTACGAACAAAGCATAAAAGCAATAGTAAATGTAACTACCGACAAATGCTATGAGAACAAAGAATGGGATTGGGGCTACCGCGAAAATGATTCCCTGGGAGGTTTCGATCCGTATTCAAATAGCAAAGGTTGTTCGGAATTGGTTACTTCATCGTTCCGGAATTCTTTTTTCCATCCTGATTTATACCATAAACACGGAGTTGCCATTGCAACAGCCCGGGCAGGAAATGTGATTGGCGGAGGCGACTGGGCATCTGACAGGCTGATACCGGATTTTTTAAAGGCAATTGCAAAAGGAGAAAAGGTTTTATTAAGGAACCCACTCGCAATCAGGCCCTGGCAGCATGTGCTGGAACCGTTAACCGGGTATTTGTACCTGTTGCAAAAGTTACTCACTGATGGCGCCGGATATGGAGAAGCCTGGAATTTTGGTCCACAGGATTCCGACGCAAAAAATGTGGAATGGATAATTGCCTCAATTTGCGAACTTTGGGGAGAAGATGCATCCTACGGGCTGGATAAAAATGCCCACCCTCATGAAGCCGGGTTTTTAAAACTCGATTGTTCAAAAGCCAACAGGCGGCTAAACTGGTTTCCCCGGTGGGATATCCGGACTTCCCTGAAAAATATTGTCGATTGGCATAAAGCCTACATGCAAAAAGATGACATGAAATTGATTTCCAACCGGCAGATTGATGACTACCTGAATAGCCCATCCGTAAACTAAATCACAAACAATATTTTAACTTCTTAGAGCAGACAAACATGAATTGCAGACATTGTAAAACAAAACTCGAAAATGTGTTTCTGGATTTGGGATATGCCCCACCTTCAAATGCCTATTTAACTGAAAATGATTTAAGCTGGCCTGAAAAACAATTTCCGCTAAAACTTTTTGTTTGCCCGAATTGCTGGCTGGTTCAAACCGAAGACTACTCAAGCAGCGATGAATTGTTTACCAACGATTATGCATATTTTTCATCGGTATCGAGCAGTTGGCTCGACCATGCGCTGAACTACTCAAAAATGATTACAAAAAGGTTGGATTTGAATAAAGACAGTTTTGTAATTGAACTGGCCTCAAATGACGGCTATTTGTTGAAAAATTTTGTAGCCG
>CAYRBS010000299.1:0-3270 GCA_964422335.1 uncultured Mariniphaga sp.
TTTTGATAAGCTTCATGCGCTTTGGCAATGCCCAGTTTTTCGTAACACAGTCCAAGATGGAGCTGAGCTTTAGCCGCTATTTCCTCATCGTCCGCAAAATTTTTGACAATGATTTCATAAATGTCAATTGCTTCTTCCAGTTCACCTTTTACCTCTTCCAGATGCACAGCTTTCGGGAACAACTCCTGAGCTGTTTGTGCAAATGCGTATCCACTGGTAAAAACCAGCAATACCATAATGCATAACGATTTAAATACTTTAAGTTTCATAATAACCTCCTTTTTAAATTGCTGTTTATCTGCAAGATACAACAGGATATGTTAACAGGTTTGAACAGGATGTAAAAGATCGTAAAAAGCACATTTGCAGCTATTGCATTAATTTATATCCCAATCCGTGAACTGTAACGAGCAATTTTGGATCTTCCGGCTTTTCTTCAATTTTATGTCTTAACTTGGCTATGTGGGCGTCAATTGTCCGCGTATAAGGAAATGTTTCATAACCCCAGATATGACTGAGCAGATCGTCGCGCGATACAACATTCCCTCTGTTTTCAATAAAAAACCGGAGTATTTCAAATTCGCGCGGAGTGAGTTTAACTTCGCTTCCGTTTTTACGTGCTTCCGACTTTTTAAAATCAATTTCAAAATTGCCAAACCGGTAAAATTCTGCTTTTTGTTTTTCGGATTCTGTGCGGCGTAAAACAGCATTTATCCGTGCCAAAAGCTCGAGCACACTAAACGGTTTTGTAATGTAATCATCGGCACCGAGTTCCAGTCCGGTTACAATTTCTGCTTCCTGGCTTTTTGCGGTGAGCATGATTACCGGAATACCCGGGGCTTCTTTTTTCAGTTTTTTGCACAGCTCGAAACCATTGAGTTTTGGCAGCATAATATCGAGCAGCACCAAATCGGGATTTTCATCCAGTGCTTTGTGGTAGCCGGTTTCTCCGTCATACGCAACAATAATATCATAATCTCTTGCTTCCAGGTTAAATTTCAACCCGGTTACCATGTCTTTTTCATCTTCAATAATCAGAATTGTTTTCATGGTTTTTTAATTCTTTTATTAACAACTACTTCTCTGCGGGCAACGGAATCCGGAGCGTGAATGTGCTGCCTTTATTGCATTCGCTTTCCACTTCAATGGTTCCGTTATGCGCTTCAATAATTTGTTTTGTCAGTGTTAATCCCAGTCCGCTGCCTCCTTTTTCGGATTTTTGGGATTCCGGAATCCGGTAAAACTTTTCAAATATTTTTTTCAGTTCATTTTTTTGAATACCGATTCCATGATCGGTCACTGAAATAAATGCTGAATCCTGGTTTTTACCCACTTCCACTTTCATGTATTTTTCATCGCCTGAATATTTTATTGCATTGCTGAGCAGATTTAAAAGTGCCTGTGAAATGGCGTCTTTATCAATTTTAACCACTACCGGTTCTTCCGGCAGTACCCGTTCGGTTGTAAACCCATTATCACGTATATGAAACAGGTAAGCATCGAGTGAATTTTTTACCACTTTTACCAAATCTGTTGTTTCAAAATTGTATTTTTTGACACCGGTATCCATCCGCGAAAAATCAAGCACATTATTAATCAGATGGGTTAACCGTTCACTCTCTTTCCGTATGATTCCGTAAAATTCTTTCCGTTTTTTTTCATCGGTTACAATACCTGCGTCGAGTGTTTCTCCGAACATCCTGATGAGCGCCAGCGGCGTTTTTAATTCGTGGGACACATTCGATACAAATTCTGATTTCATACGTGAAATCTCAGCTTCATGGGCTACAGCACGCAACAAAAAAAGAATTCCGGTGAGCATAACCACTATTATGCCTGCAAAAAGTATCAGGTTTAACAATTTTTCTTTCCTGACAAGTTGCTCTATCGATTTTCCGTTTTGATCGAATAACGCGACCTTCCATTGGTTGAAAATGCCTGAGAATTTACTGGCAACCAAATAGTCCGGTGCCTGGTTGTGCCGGGAATACAATAAACTGTCGTTTGCATTAAGAATGCCTGCAAACAAATCTCCACCCAGTTCCACTGAATTCAGCGATTCGGGAAACAGCTCCGAAAGGATGAAATGGTCATCAAATGCATAACCGAAGATGCTTAAACCATGTCGGTGAAATGAGGCAGGTAATTGGAAGAAGCCTGTTTCGGTACCCGAATCATTAATTGTGAGCCTCAGGTGCTGTGGTTGCGACTTGATTTGATTATTTGTGTGATTGACCTGTAAATTCAGGCTGGGCAGAATAACCTGTTTGATGCGTTCAACAAATTCAATTTTTTCAAGCAGCTTTTTTTCTTTTTGTTCCGGTTCTGCCAAATTTATTCCCGATGTATCTTCATAAGCGATTTCGGAATTATTGATTTCATTGCTTACCAACTTCAGGTAGTAAAGGTAACTTCCATCGTGCAAATCCCACGGATGGTGAAGTAAGCGGTTATAGCAATCAATCAATACATCTTTCTTTTTGCTGTCGTTTTTCAGGGCCGCATAACCTTCGGCCTGCTGTGTTAAAGCAATGGTCCATGCAGGAACATTTCCTAAAGTTGTATTGCCGTTTTCCTGACTCAGCATTTTTTCGTATTCAGCTATTCCTTTTTTGTAATTTTTTGATTTGTAATAACAGCGTCCGGTTCGGGATAAAAGCAACGTGTATTCCGCCGGACTTTGGGTACGTGCCAACGCTTTTTGATAGGTAAGGACTGCAGCAGAATAGTTTCTTTTTATAAGTTCTTCTTTTTCTGCCTGATCAAAATAATTTATTGCGCGTGCGTTTATTTCAGGAAAAGATTCCGGTTTTCTGTTCCATCCGGATGATACTGAAGATGTAATTATTCCATTTTGAGCGTTAACAAGAAAAAGATGTTTGAAGACGGGATTATCTGATTCAATTTCATCCAGCCATTTTTTCAATTCCTGATTTTTACCGGAATCCGGCAACGATTCGATTACACTCCTTCTCAGATTCGCTTCGTGTTGCACCAGCTCATTTTCCAGTTTGTCGCGCACCAGGCGAACAGTGCCATTGTATTTCGACCGGAGGTTTTCTGCTTTCTGGCTGACAGATTGCAAACTCATGTAGCTGATAACAGCACCAGGCAACAGGATTAACAGGATGCCGGACAACAGAAGTTTTGTTTTGGATGTAATATGGTTTAAAAATTTCAGCACATTCTAAAGTATTAATTTTCAGGGAGAAAATCAATTTTATAATTGTAAAAAAATGTAAAGTTATGTGGTGAATTTGTTGCGGCAGA
>CAYRBS010000300.1:0-3262 GCA_964422335.1 uncultured Mariniphaga sp.
AAATTGCAGTAACGAACAGTAAGGTTAAAAGAATTCTTTTCATTGGTAAATTAATTTAAAATTTATTCCGCATCTGAAAGAAGGACCACCTCACCAGCCAGTCCAACAGGTATTTTTTCAAAACCATTAGTCCAGCGCCTGGCCGTAGGGTTGTTTTCCAGACTCATCGCATAGTTGCTTAATACAGTGGTGTATTTTATTTCAAGCAGGTTTTCACCCGTTATAACAGCCTTTTCAATGTTGAAAACCGGTTTACCATACCAGTTCAATCCTGCATTTTTGCCATTCAGAAAAACTTCTGTAACGCCTTTGTTCACCTCCCCCGGTTCGAGCCACTTCACATTTTCGGTTGTATTGAATGAAGCAGTATAAGTAACCGTTCCGGCGAAGGAGTTCAGTTGCGGATCGGATGAAGTACCAAATTCGGTAAGTTCATTCATTTCTCTCTCGAAAACTTGTCCGTTCACATGCTCGAAAGTAGCTTTCCACGGACCTTCAACCGTTACTGTCTTTTTGAAGGAAGTTTCCGGACTTTTGAATTCCGGGCCCTCTTTCAAATTCGGTTCAAAAACCAAAAGTAATGACTGGAGCGGATTTAACACAATTTCCAGTTCATTTTCCGCTTCTTCAAACGGAAAGACCGACCGGGTTCCGTTTTCGGGATTCCACATCCAGGGAGTTTTCTTTCCTGTTGGGAAAGCAGCATTAATCGTTACTGTTTTTTCCCGGTTGGAATTGGTAAAAAACCAAATATCCTTATCACCTGCTTTTTTGTGAATTTGAAAAACATTTTTATCAGGAGTATCGATTTCAACATCTGACCGCATATTGATTTTGTCCAGTAACCGGACAGTCCAGGGAAGCAAACCTGCCTCAGTTTCAGGACTGGCAGCGGAAAATAACTGATCGGAATAGTTCTCCTGAATCTGAGCAAAAACATTTTGTACAAGGGAATCGTTCCGGGAGGCATCCTGAAAAGAAAGAGAACGTTCAGGCATTCCGTCAATAACCACCAGCTTGCCGCCGTTCTCAACAAAATCAAGTAAAGCAAGTGCTGTTTCAGGATCCAGCGACCGGATATTACTGAGGAATATAGTTTGGTATGACATAGGTCCGAAATTCAACGTTCCATCTTCTTTGTTCCCCTCCCTGATAATTTTCCGGCTGATGTAATCGCACGAACTTCCGGCCTGACTGATGGGTTCCCACAACCGGTAGCAATACCAGGGCTGAGTATGAAACTGGTTCCGGGTTAACCCATGATTCGACCAGATATCGGCTTCAGGTGCCAGAATGGCAATATTTTTTACCGGTTGTGAATTTTGAAATACGTAAGAAAGCCGGGCATTGTAATCGGTCCATTTTGAAAAATAGGGCCACCAGGTATTTTGCCCGCTGAAATAACTTCCGTAGCGAATCCAGCCCGGGAAACCGGCTTCGGGAGGCGAATAGTTGTAACCATGCAAAACCGAGTGGTTCATGCCGGTTATGAAATTCATATCATCGTGTTGTTTGATCTCCTCCAGCGAAGTTTTAAACACACCCCGTGTGTTGGTCATGGCTTCGTTGCTGATAATCTTCTTCCCGGTAAGATGACCGCCGGATGCAGCATACAAATTCCAAATCATATAACCATGGCCCTGGCTCCATTCCCAGGCTTCAGCATCCATATCGGCTGAATAAATCCAATTGTTGCTTTCCGGGATATCGGGAATCATATTTCCTTCCATCATGCCCATTAAAAAGGGAGTTCCATAAGCCTGGTAACGGCAAAGCACACCATTCTCGGTACAAAAATCCTGGAATTCCTGCGTGAAGTTTTCCAAAAAGGTTTGAACCAATAACCGGTTGTAGTCATACCGCACCCTTTTCAATTTTTCTGCAAAGGACGGTTCGTAATTCTCTTCGGGGTACCCCGTGTAAGGGTCGTAAAAAATAAACGGGAACCAGGGTTCGAGGCTGTAATTATATGTTTCGGAGAACAGTTCTTCGAATCCATCGGTCCAGTTGGCACCATCCAGTTCGATGCTGTCGCAAAACAGTGCACGGATTAGGTCCGAAAGCGGAGTGCCGGTGTCTTCGCTGATTTTGTTCAGCCGGTTGAGGTAGGCACGGGTTATTTTCTTTTCATAATGATTCATCACCGGACCAGCTGCTCCGGGCGCTCCGTGCATCACCTCGCGGTTGCTGCGCTGCAGAATTCCGTAAACCAGTTCATATTGCCCGGCAGGTACGGTCAAATCCAACCGGTTGTTTTCAATAAATTCATCTGTAAAATCCAGTATTTCTGAAGTGTTTTGAAGGCCAACAGGCACCAACCGGACAAACACTATTTCGTGACTTTTGGCTGCCTCGTAGTTGCGGGCGAGGGCTGCAACCGCTTTTTGATATAAAGTTTCCAAATCCTCGTTTAATTGTTGTCCTCCCGAACAGGGAATTTTATGGACAATTACCCGCTGAATGGTTTCATCTTCCTCCAAAAATTCCCCTCCAAACGGCCAGCCCGAGCCCACAATCAGGTCGGCTACCATTCCCCGCTTCTGAACCTCAAGGGCAGCAAATTGGAGCATTTCATTCCACTCTTTGCTGATCCAGGTAAGTGGTTCAATACCCAAAGGATCCGCTTCTTCGGGCATGGCTATCGGGTTGATTTCCACCCCGCCGATTCCCGCCTTTTCGAGCACATCGAGTTGCCTGATGATCTCATCTTCCTCCAAATGATTCCCATTCCACCACCACCGTACAAACGGGCGGGCTTCGGCCGGAGGGTTGACAAAACCCTCAAACAAGGAATCGTTTGACTCTTGAACATTTGAGCATCCGGTGAGGAGGGTGAAAATCAGTATAAAACCTGCGAATTTGTTCATTTTTAATACTTTTTCGTGAATTATTCAGGAACCGCTTCGTGCCACCATTCTTTGAGGCGTTGTTTCAATTGCATCACCTTTTCTTTGTTGGTATTTGCCAGGTTGGTGGTTTCATCCGGATCAGCCATCACGTGGTAAAGTTCTGGTTCAGTGCCCGTGCCGTTTCTTCCCGAGGGTTGAATTAATTTCCATTCGCCTTCAATTACATACGTATTTTTAAGACTGGCGACGGGCTTTTCTATATCTACGGCATCATGGGTGTAAGCAGCTCCAAAAATGGCATTCCGGTTATTCAGGGCTTCTTTGTCGAGCAGGTCAACACCCTGCATATCATCTGTTGGCTCAAGGCCGCAGGCTTTTAAAATAGTGGGGGCCAAATCGATGCTGTTCACCAG